>DUOL01000223.1 GCA_012838875.1 Bacteroidales bacterium
CTTCGGTTCCAAGTCCGCGGGCGGTAGCCGTGGGGACGCAAGACGGCAAAAAGAGCTTACAAGCTCGCTTTTTTGCCGCTGCGTCCCCAGCGGCTACCGCCCTTGCGGGCTTTCCACCTGCGCCCTCACGCAGCCGAAGTTGTTCGTGTAGAGCCTTTTACAGATGAAAAATGAAAATAATGACAAATTATTTCCCCGACACGAAAGCAAATCTTCCTTAATTTTTATAAAAAGCACATTTTTTTACATATATTAATAAAAATTTTTTATATATTTGCGAATTAATATTATCATAGGTTATAAGCGCAGTTTTTTAAAAAAATCATACAATTTAATATGTAATATAAAATCAAAACGTTATGAAAAAAAGTTTACAAATCCTGATGTTAGTAGCAGTATTTAGCGTAATTGGCGGATACTCGCACGCACAAGTTGACCCTCCATGCGATCCGGTTACTGATGTAGAAACTTCCGACATTACGTCCCATTCTGCAAAAGTTACAGCTAAAACAGGTTTACCCGACAAAGAGATAATTACCCAAAGTGTAGGTGATTTAAACACCGGTTATGGACAAAGTGGTTGGGGAAGTTACACGATTACCGTTGTTCATCGTTATACTCCTGATGAATTAGCGGCTTATGACGGTGGTTATTTGACGAAAATTTCGTTTATCCCTACAGCGACAGTCTCTTATACCTTAGTGGTTTATACAGGTGGCTCTTATTCAAATCGCACCGGATATAATCATGGAACACGCGCAACAACTCAAGTAGTTCCACAAAACGAGATTGTAAGCAATCAATGGAATGAAATAACTCTTGATAATCCTATTAAAATCAATGCAGCACAAGAGCTATGGATAGGTTATGGTGTAGCAGCGAGTAGTGGTACTAGAACAGCAGGCTACGATGCCGGTCCCGAAAAGGCAGGGAAAGGGAATTTAATATACTCTTCTAGTAGATGGCGAGAACTTACTGCACTAAGTCGTAACCTCACCTACAACTGGTGTATTAAAGGGACCTTAGTAAAAAAAGATATTGTCCTCGAATTGGGAGAGTATGGCTTTACACCGGGTACAGGTGAAAAAAACACCATTTCTCAATTACAAGATGTCGATACTACACTTACGCACACTTATTCAGGATTAATGATGAATACTACCTATGATTACTATATCCAAAAACAGTGTTTCGGAGCCGATACGCTTGTCGGTCCTTTCACTTTTACCACACTTAACGATAATGATTGGTGTACAGAATCTTTTGAAGATTACGAGGTGGACAGCCTGATAACTAGGGAAGCGAATGACAATGATAATGGTGCTTGCTGGAGGACATGGACCCCAAACGTCGCTGACGAAGATGGAACCGTTACTGATGAGCAAGCTTTTCATGGCAATAAAGCAGGAAAGTTTGTCTGGGGTAATGATATGGTTTTTCTTCTAGGAGAAAAAACCGAAGGGAGCTATGTGGTAGATTTTAGGATGTACGTTCCCGAAGGAATAGGAGGCTATTTTAGCATTTTACACTATATGACTTCAACATCCATAGTAGAAGAAGGTTGTGAAATTACCATTACCGCTAATGCTTCATCGGGAACTTTAAAACAAAGAAATACAACTACTAATTTCTCATTCCCTAAGGACCAATGGGTGCCGGTTAGATTCGATATTAATCTTGAGAAAGACTCCATTCTAATGACCGTTAATTATCAGGTAGTTAAAAAATGGAAATTTAGCGATATATCTACAACAACAACTCCAGGAACTAAACAATTATATGGTATTAATTTCTATCCGAATGCAGATAATTCCGTATTCTATGTTGATGCCATTAATATGTCTCAGCCCGGCTTAGGAGCCAATCCCTTAACGATTGATAGTGTTCAAGATTTAATAGATTTCCGAACGGCTGTCAACTCTACCACAGGCTCCTATAAAGGAGTTCCCGTATTTTCCAGCGTAGGGCACGGCTTCGCAGGAAAACATTTTGTAATAACCACAGACTTAGACCTCTCTTCGGTTTGCGGAGAAAGTATCGGCAATTGGGAGCCTATCGGTAATTCCGCCGATTACGCCTTTAGAGGAACTCTGGACGGACAAGGACATAGTATAACTAATCTCTATATCAACAATCCAACCCAAGACAATCAAGGACTTTTCGGTTTTGTTGTTGATGCAACGATAGCGAACCTTAACCTTGAAAACGGCTTTATTAACGGAGGAGATAATGTGGGAGGATTATGCGGCAACCTTCTGGGCAATGCTACAATAGAAAGCATTACTAATGGTATGAACGTAGAAGGAAATCGGCATGTAGGAGGAATTGTAGGTATAGCAGTAGGCAACTGCATACCCGATGGTGGTGGCTATACTTGGGGCAATAGTATATACTATGTTACTAACACCGGAACAATCATTGCGCGTTCCGAAGAAAATGGAGTTGTAGGCGGAATCGTAGGAACAGCCGATACGACAAGTTTTAGTTCTGTTGTAAATTCCGGGTTAATATCTTCGCCAAACTACACAGGAGGTATTATTGGGCATGCTCGTTCAAATTATTGTATACTATGGGAGCTAATAAATACGGGTATGATATTGTCCCCCGGAGAGTATCAGGCTGCTATAATTGGATACAACGAGATTGGTGGAGGTACCGTATCGGATTGTTTTTACGATAAACAAATTTATCCGGGAACGGAGGATGACGCAATTGAAGGGAAATTAACATCGGAAATGGTAGGGACTGGCTTACAAGAGCGTTTGAGCTATTCTAATGCTTGGATATTTAAAGATAGTCTTTATCCCTCCTTAGTTCGAACGGCTAATAGCAACGTCTCTAAGTTAGCCGCCGCCCCATTCTTTTTACAAACAGATGGAGTAAATTATGAAACAGTAGATAGTGTTATCTCCAATATAAGACTTGATACCAATGTTACATGGCATTGTTCCGATACTATCATTACAATAAGTGACACCGAAGCCGTAGTTCATTGCGTACCCGCCGATACACGTTGTTCCTTAACTGCCTCATTAGCAGGAAATGAGAAAGTCTACAGATTAACTAATAGGAAAGTGGGGCCCACTACCTCTCTAAATATTGAGTTATGTGCCAATCAATTACCCTATCAACATGATGGAATTGATATTTATAGGGATACAACTTTGATTTATCCATCATCGCTCGGGTGCGATAGTAGCGTAGTTATCACTCTTACCGTTCATCAACTTCCGGATATAATGATTGTGGGTAATCCCACTCCATGCTACGGGTCAGATGTTATTTTAATAGCTCAATCAGCAGACACAAACGACACCTATTTGTGGAGCACAAGCGCAACCGATACGACAGATACGCTTCGACTTACGGCTTTAACTATGGATACGACTATTTCCATAATCGTATCTAACGACCACGATGGGGAAGTAACTTGCATCGCTTACGACACAATAAAGCTCGTATTGCTTCCCGTTTACTCTCACCACGATACTATTACTATATGTTCTGCACAACTCCCCTATACGTATGGAAACACATACGTTGCATTTACTGAAGAAGGAGATCAAGAACCAGTTATTTTACAAGCGGCAAACGGCTGTGATAGTACGGTTCACGTATATATGTACGTTTATGATGATACAAGAATAAATGATACGGTGGAAATCTGTGCAAATGAGCTACCCTTAGCCTATTATGATTCTATTTTTGCTGTTGGTACGGTAACCGGTGATTACGAAGTTCATGTGCAAAATAGCACGGGTTGTGATACCGTATATTTGTTAAGACTCACAGTAAATCCTGTACCGACAGCTACGCTTACGCCAACAGAAGCCGTCATTTTTGTAAGCGAAAATATTCAATTAATAGCAATCACAGAAGATAATTTACAATGGAGTACAGGAGAAACGAATGACACGATAACGGTTACGCCGACGGCGCCGGGAATCAACACTTACTATTTATCCCTTTCCAATGAACATGGTTGTGTAGATACGCTCTATAGCAATATATATCTTGAAACTTGTGGTGCCGGCTATCCTGTTGTAGATATTGAAAATAATAGTTATGAAACCCATATCTACGGAAGCTCTTGCTGGATGGTTGAAAATCTTCGTTCAACCGTTTATTCAGACGGACAACCAATACCGGGCGTTATGGAATATTCCAGCTCAGTTTATCCTGATGCCGCACACAATGTCTCTATTTTCGGACGTTTGTATGATTGGTACTCCGCAACTAGAACCGTGCCCGGACAAATACCCGATGCTTCGCTTATTCAAGGAGTTTGCCCGGACGGCTGGAGATTGCCGACCTATAATGAGTATCTTGAATTAATGGGAACTCTGGGGTATTCATTAGTAGACTTACGCTCCACCAACCACTGGTTAGATGACGCCGGCAATAATAGTAGCCACTTTGATATGCGTCCCGCCGGTTATTACGATGCTGCCGCAAATCAATTTATGAATTTACACGGGAACACTTATTTTATCACTATAACAACTATTCTTGAGGAAATAACGACCTTTGAAACTTTCTCCTGTGGGTACAACTGTCCGGATCTCCTTAGATATATAGGAAATAAAACAAATGGTTATAGTGTTCGCTGCGTGAAAAATTTCGGACAACGCAATGGACAATCAATATCCGGTTAATTTTTAGAATTAATTTTAATCATAAAAA
>DUOL01000224.1 GCA_012838875.1 Bacteroidales bacterium
GAGCCGAATCATCCGGAACAAAAATACCGCTTGACAGAAAAAGGGCTAAAAATTAAAGAAGAATGGAGAAAATAAAAATTAATTATCTAATTGTTAACTGTTTTATTTTTAAGGCTTTATGAGTGTTGTTAAAGAGAAAAAGTTGGAAAAACTATACAATTATCTCAATGAGAACGGGTTCGAGCTTTCTGTAGAAGCAATTTCTCAAGGAATAGGAATTTCTAAAAAAACCTTTTTTAACCGTTATCAGCATCGTAAAGAGATGGAACGAATCATTCAAAACTATTGGAGAGATAAGTTTAAAAGACGTTTTGAGGAGAAAACAGAACATTGTAACAACGGCGTTGAAATTGTTTTGCTTTTTATTTTTGAAATTTTAGCAAGTAATAAAAATGAACACACTTTTGTTCAACAAGAATTAAAAACGAATGCTTTCCTCGCCTCGAACCAAAGTAATAATTTTATTTCTATCATTAAAAATAGTATCGAGAATTATAACACCTCTCTTTGTTTTAAAAATGAGATAAATCTGGACTCCTATGCCTATTTTTTAGTCTATAATATTTTTTATATATTGCTCACAAACAAGCAAATACAAATAGATGTAATTGAATTTCTCCTTTCTCCTCTTTTAACGGAAGATGGGAAAATAATGTTGGACGATATTAATCTGGAGATGATGTTTAATTCTTAGACGCAGAAAGAATATCTTTCTTAAAACCTCATTTTTATTCCACCGAGAACATTGATTCCTGCTTGTGCAAAATAGCCGTCTTGGAACTTTTCAATACCTTCTTCGTAGTATTTGTACAACCAAGCGTTACTTTCGTATTGGGTATTGAAAATGTTATTTATGTAAAAAAAGAACTCAATTTGTGAGATTGCTTTGCATTGTAACTGATAGCTGAAATTTAAGTTTGTAGTTGAATAAGGTTTTAAAATGTAATTATCATTACTACTGTTATCTAAGTATTGTTTGCTGACAAATTTCGTTATAGCGGAAATTTTTATTTTTTTTATAATCGTGAAATGTAACTCGTTCGTGAGTATGATATTAGGTGAAAAGGAGATATTCGTCAATCCAATCGCTTTTTGACGTTGTACGCCCGTGTCCCAATCATCTATAAATTCAGTGTAATTTAAAATTTTATTAGTGCTAAAAGTGCTGTTTATTTTCCAGAGAAAGAACTTAACAGGTTGATAATAAGACACCAACTCAATACCTGCACGATAACTTGTCTTGGCGTTTGTCATAATTGCGGCGCCTGTATTGTTAATCTCTCCCGTCAAAATTAGTTGATTGTGATAGTGCATGTAGTAAAGATTGGCATTAAAAGACCAAAGAGAACTTTTTAACCGATAGCCAACTTCTAAATCGAAGAGAGTTTCGGGAACGGGTTTTTTGTCGTTCGGAGAGTCAACTAAATCCGCTCGCGTAGGTTCACGATTAGCGATGGCAAAAGAGCCATAAAAAGCATGAATTGCCGAAAGTTTCCCGATGCTCTTCCACGAGTAATTAATTCCAATTTTAGGATTGAAGAAATTCCAGCGGTACTGTTGTCTAATATCGGTTAATTTATCCTCCGTCCCACTGATTTTGTAGTCGATATAGCGATATTGCAAATCAAGATAAGAAAAAAGTTTGTCGTTTATATTATACGAAAGCGTTCCAAAAATATTGGCTTGTAATTTACTCCCTTTTCCATTGTACCAACGGTAATTAATAGGAATTTCTTTTGCATATTTCGTCCAAATAATGGTTCCGTAATGGTCGCCGTCATAATGATTCAAGGCACCGCCGAGAGACCACGTTAAACTGCTATTTTTCAACTTTTCATTTTCAATATTAGTAATTTGATGTTCAAAATTAAAAGTCCCTCCATAAAAATAGTTATCTAAATATTTCCTGTCAATAAAATCGGTTTTCTTTATTGTATCATTTGAAATGATAAGATTTTCTATGCCGTAAGCAGTGAATTTTTTATTGGCTCTATAACTTTCATAATAACCGATTCCTCTCGTTAAATGTCCCCCTGCGTTAAACCTTATAGTATGCTTTTTTTTCTCATTGATAAAATCTCTATTTATTGAGTAAAAAAGTTGATAGTGTGTTTGTTCGTAGTTGTCCGTTTCATTTTCATAGTACCGAACTTTCCCTTCATTATCATAATATTCGCCGCAACTATTATATCTACGATTTGTTTTTAAAGAATCGGACGGGACGCCGTTCCACGTTTGACCGGTTTTTTCGTTTCCATACAAAATATTCAGCGCTAATTTTCCAAAATCACGACTCTTCTTTTTGTTAAAGAGTCGGTAAGTAGTGTTAAAATAGAGAGAATTTAAGTTTACATTACCTCTATCAATATACCCTTTACTTTGAATATTTGAATAACCTATCGTTGCGGTTAATCTATTCTTAATCAGCCCGGTACCGGCGGAAATATTATTGCGAAAAGTCTTAAATGAGCCGACTGCAGAGGTGAATTCGAGAAAGGGTTCTCTATTTTCTTGTTGTGTAGTGAAGTTCATAGTCGCTCCGAAGGCGGCGGCTCCGTTATTGGACGTGCCGACTCCCCGTTGTACATCTAAACTTTGGACATAACTTCCAAAATCGGGAAGGTTTACAAACCACGAACCTTGCGATTCTGCGTCATTGAGCGCAATACCGTTGATAGTTACATTAATTCGCGTTTGGTCTATGCCGCGAATACGCATATAGGTATGTCCTAAGCCGGTTCCGGCATCGGAAGTGCTTACCATTGACGGAACACAGTCGAAAAGATTGTTGATACTGCCATTCCCTTGTGAGTTTTTAATATCGTCTTTTGATAAATAGGTTGAAGAAAAAAGTTCTTCGCCGCCCGGACGTGTCCACGTTATTCCTACGCTCTTCAGTTGCACTCGACGAAATGTGTCCTGCTGTTCATCTTGGGCATACAGATGAGATGAAAAAAATGAAAAAATAAGCAGTGAAATTACGATAAAACGTTGTTTTGTTGTTTGTTTCTGTTTTACTTTCATGACTCTTTACGAATTTAAATGGTTAAACTTAAAGCCGAAAGAGGGTTTTTAATGAAAATTAAGGCAATGTTTCCCTACGGCAGCATTATCTGCATCAGGTTCATTGGGTTTAATCTCAGCCTTTAAGGGCACCCCTTTCATTTGACGTGCAAAGATACGAAATAATTACAATAAGAAAAATCGTAATTTGGGTTAAATTTCTTCTCTTTTTTCCAATAGTGCTACATTTTCTACATGCTGAGTTTGCGGAAACATGTCTACGGGCTGGACTTTGGTAACTTTGTATTTTTCATTAAGGAGCGTGATGTCTCGGGCTTGCGTAGCGGAATTACAACTGATATAGACAATTTTTTCAGGAAGCATCGCTAATAGTTGTTCAATCACTTTGGTGTGCATGCCTGTGCGCGGGGGGTCTGTAATTACAACAGTGGGTTTGCCGTTTTGCTGAACAAATTCAGGCGTAAGCACCTTAGCAATATCGCCGGCAAAAAAAGAAACATTGGTAATACCGTTCAATTGAGCATTTAATCGTGCGTTTTCCACCGCAGAGTCAACATATTCAAGTCCTATGACTTTCTTAACATCTTTGGCTATGTAGCAAGAAATAGTGCCAATCCCACAGTACAAATCATAAACTAAATCTTGCAAAGTGAGATTAGCAAACTCTTTGCCTATCTTATAAAGTTGACACATTTGTTCGTGATTGGTCTGGAAAAAAGAGAGCGCATCAAGCCGGAAAGATAAATCTCCGATTTTTTCCGTAATATAAGGCAAGCCTTTAAAAACAATCGGCTCTAAATCGGTGATGGAATCGTTCAATTTATCATTGATAACATATTGTAAAGAAGTGATTTGTGGAAACAAGCTCGCTAAATCTAATAAAAGATTTTTGGTATCCTCATTAAATCGTTTAAAAACAACAATAACCATCACTTCTCCTGTAGACGAAGTACGAATGATTATGTTTCTTAACGTTCCGTCATGATTTCGAATATTGTAAAATGGAATGTTATAATCGATAGCCAATTTTTTAACTGCTAAACGAATCTCATTACTTGGACTTTCTTGCAGGAAACAGTTTTTAATATCTAAGATTTTATCAAATTTTTTTGGGATATGAAACCCAAGTCCATTAGTTTCAAGAGGTATGTTTTGTTGTTGTAAAATCATATCTTCTTCCGACAACCATCGCAAATCGGTAAAAGTAAACTCCAGTTTGTTACGATAATAAAACTCTTTTTCGGAAGGGACGATAGGGGAGAGCGGTGGGTATTCAAATTTGCCGATATGTTTAAAATGGTCATCTACCATCTTTTGTTTATAGAGTAATTGTTGTTGGTAAGAAAGATTTTGCCAACGACAACCGCCACACAGTCCAAAATGTTCACAAATCGGGTTTTGGCGGAGAGGCGACTCCTTTCTTAGAGTTACAATTCGTCCTTCGGCGTATCCTTTTTTCTTTTTAAAAATCTCAACATCAACAACATCGCCCGGGACGGCGTACTCAACAAAGATAACTAAGCCGTTATCTTTTCCCATCGCCTTGCCTTCGGCAGCAAAGTCGGTAATTTCTAAGTCCGGAATAACTATTTTTTCTTTTTTCTTTTTTCGCATCAGCCTATTAGTGTTTTGAGATTATATATCAGCAATTTTTTAAAGCGTCATTATCTCCTTATAAATGTCATCAATGGCGTTTGGTAGTGCAAATTTAGCAATGTTTTTACTCAAATTATCACACTCATTTTCATCATTAATTAGCTTTTGAAGGAGTGGGAAAAGTTTTTCCGGAACGTCGGCGTCAGCTACTAAAGATGCTGCATTTTCACGGACTAAAGCGTTGGCATTTTTCGTTTGATGGTCCTCGGCAGCGTAAGGAAAAGGAACCAGAATAGTCGGAACTCCCACAATGGATAGTTCAGAAATCGCAATCGCACCGGCACGTGAAATGATAATATCGGCTATGGAATAAGCATAATCCATCTTTTTTATGAACGGAACGATTTTAATATTCTCATCCTCCTTCGCTAATAGCTCGGGAGCGATGTTTTTATAAAAAGCTTCACCGGTCTGCCAAATCAGTTGAACATTCATCTTTTTTATATCGTCCAAATGTGTTGCCATACAATGATTGATAGTTCGTGCTCCTAAACTGCCCCCGACTACTAAAATTGTTTTTTTCTCCTTTTGAAGCTCGAAAAATTGATAGGCTTTTTCATTTTTTCGCTCTAAATTAATAATTTCAGCCCGAATAGGATTCCCCGTTTTTATAATTTTATCGGCAGGGAAATATGTTTCAAGGTGATCATAAGCTACGCAAATTTTTTTCGCCCTTTTCGCAAGAAGTCGATTCGTAATGCCGGGAAAAGAGTTCTGTTCTTGGATTAGAGTCGGAATTTTCAGCGATGTCGAAGCAGTCAACGCCGCCGCACTGGCAAACCCACCAACGCCAATTACAACATCAGGCTTAAATTCACGAATGATTTTTTTAGCCTTATAGTAACTTTTAAGCAGAATAAAAGGTAATTTGAGATTATTTACTATCCCTTTTAACGAAAAAGAACGGGTTATTCCCGTTATATTCAAACCTTTAATCTCATATCCTGCGTCAGGAATGATTCTCATTTCCATTTTATTATTTGCACCAATAAATAGAATAGCGGCATCGGGAATTTCTCGTTTTATTTTATTAGCAATCGCTAAAGCTGGAAAAATATGCCCACCCGTGCCTCCTCCTGAGATGATAAATCGGTTTTTCATAAAAAAAATTATTGTGGAATTTTAATTTTTTGACCAACTCTTAAACTATTAATATTTGTAATTGCATTGTATTTGGCTAAATCTTTTACCGAAACCTTATATCGGCTTGCAATTTTAGATAGGGTATCTCCTTTCTTTACAATGTAATAAGTCGTTCGTGGTGGCGGCGGCGTTGTTGCTACCTTAGTGCTGTCTTGACCTGTAGCGCCGCTTTTTACTACATCTTTTTCTCCTTCGGAAGAAATCGGCGTTATTTCATACCCGACAACCAGCTTCATTTTTGGTTTAATGTAGTTACTCTTTAATTTATTCATCTGTTTTAGCTCGTCTACGGATAAGCCATATTTATTAGCAATTTTAGTCAGACTCTCACCACTACGAACGGTATGATATTTCTTTTTTGAAGTCGTTGCTTCGTCGCTACTACCCGTAAAAACATTAACATAACTACGTAAAGGAGCAAAATAAAAGTCATACTCATAATGATAAACGGAGTCGCTCAAGCTAACAAAGCGAATAATATCTTTTGACCTTAATCGTAGCGGGAAAGGTTTGTTATAGGCTGGAATAACATCTTTTTTATACTGTGGATTTAAAGTCCGAATCTCCTCAATATCAATATTTAAAACATTAGCAACTTGTTCAAGATGAATTTCTTTAGTTACCATAACAGTATCAACAGCCGTAGGAATGGCAATAGAAGGAGCTTGGATTCCGTAAAGGTGATGATATTTCATCATGTAGAAAGCCCCGATGTAAGCCGGGAAGTAACTTCTTGTTTCTTTAGGTAAAAAGTTAATAATGTCCCAGAAATTTGTCTTTCCGCCCGAACGTTGTATCGCTTTTCGTACGTTTCCAGGACCGCAATTGTAGGCGGAAATTGCTAATCCCCAATCTTGGAACATATTATAGAGGTCGCGAAGGTGGCGTGCGGCGGCGTCCGTTGCTTTAATCGGGTCGCGGCGGTCATCAACGAACGTGTTGACCTCCAATCCGTACATCTTCCCGGTCGAATACATAAACTGCCAAATTCCGGTCGCTCCGGCACGAGAAACTGCCGTAGGATTTAAACTGGATTCAATAATTGTCAGATATATCAACTCTTCGGGCACATCGTATTTATCAAATATCTCTTGCATGATAGGATAATAGTACTGCGCTAAACCTAAAATTGCCGCCGAAGAACGCTTGCGATTTAAGTATAAATTAATCATTGATTTAGTGCGGGAATTATAAGCAAGAGGAATGACCGTAATAATATTTTTTAAACGTAGTGCCGTCAAGGAGTCCGAAAAATTATTAGTAATGGTATCATCTTGAACCTTTGATAAAATATTTTTCGAGTTACTGCTCTCCTTTTTTATATACCATAAATCCAGCATCTTATCCATCTCATTAATAAGCATTTGATGAAATTCCTCTTCTTCTAAACGCTCTTTTGAAACAGGTTTTTTGGGCTGAGTCCCCTCTTCTTGTGCAAAAGAAAAAGGAAATATAAAAAAAAGAAAAATTATGAGTAAGAATTGATATTTCATCTTTCTATAACTCAATTTACGCCGTTTTATTATGTAAATTATTGTTCTTTTACCTCCAAGTGTAAAAGATATTTTATTGACCAATCGTGTAGTTATTCCATTTAATTTCAATTCCATCTTGATAAATAATAGTTATAAAAAGCTCCCCATTTTCTTGATATTTGTACCAAATTCCGTTACGAACACCGGAAATATATTTCCCTTTAAGCCGTACATTTCCGTTTTCCCAATAAGAGACATATTTCCCGTTCAATAAATCTTGATCATAGTTAGCTTCTGTTGCTGTTTTTTCGTTTTCGTACATCGTTTTCCAATATCCTGTGCGTTTTCCCTCAAAATATTTACCAATTTCAGTAATATTTCCGTGTTTATAAAACCACTCTTCCTCTTCTAATCCTTCCAAAAAAACACCTTTTGTTATGATATTCTCATTCTCATCGTACTCAAAAAAATCTCCATCTAACTCTCCGTCAACGTAATGTTCTATGCGTAGCAAATTTCCGTTCGGATAAAACCATTTCCACTCTCCTTCCTTTTTGCCTTCGTTATTATAAGAGCCCACCATTTCAACTTCTTGAGAAATGAAATAATATTTCCATTCTCCGATAGGCACGGAATTTTTGTAATTCCCGACCCAACGGAGCTCTCCCGTCTCATAATACTCTTTCCAAACACCTTCCCTTTTGCCGGTATGGTCGGTGATACCTCTGTTTTTCAAAATACCGTCACTGAAAATGTACCCCTGAACAATATTTCCCGCAGAATCATACTCTCTTCTGATACCTTCGGGTTTATCGCGAAAATAGGTGGCTTCAATGGCGACTTGACCATTGGAAAAATAGGTAACTTTTTTGTCTAACTTTTTTGTCTCCTTCGCATCTTCCACTAACTCATCAAGATGATAACGAAAAACAGCTAAAAAGTTCCCATTTTCGTCATATTCTTTAAAAAATCCGTCTTTTTTATCATTGGTATAGTGTCCCTCTAACTTAATATTCCCATTTTCCCAAAAAAACTTCCAATTTCCCTGTTTTTGCCCTAATTGGTCGGTATGGTTAATATATTCTCGTTTAGTTAAAATACCTTGATAAAAATGGGCAATAGCTTTAACATTTCCCTCTTTATCAAAACTTTTTTCCATTCCATGCGCTTTTCCATTTAGAAAAGGGGTTGTTTTTTTCACCCAACCCGATGAATCATAAGTATTTACATTACCGCTCAGTGTATCTTTGTGCCAATTTTCTACTACATACTCATCTTTCCAATATTGAATTCGTAAACCCTCTTTTTTCCCCTCTTTATAATTGATTTCCAACGTTTTATTTCCTTCATTATCGTAAAAAGTCCAAGTGCTGTCGAGAAGAAAATTTTTCCGATTTCCTTCCGAAATTATCTTTCCATCTTCGTTATAAGATTTCCACCAACCTTCGGGTTTTCCATCTATCAAAATTCCTTCGCTTGATTTATTCCCGTTTAGATGATAAAAAACATTATAACCGTTAGGGTTAATATCATTTTGACAAAAAGAGAAAAAAATAAGAGAGAGAAAAAATAGAATAAATATCGAAGGTTTCATAAGGGAGAAAAAAATAAAAAACAAAGATACGCATATATATTTTAAAAAATGTAGTTTTTTTCAATCTATTTTTTATTTTTTATTAGGGCGTGCTGGCTTGACCCCCTATTATTCGGACAATTTATTAACCACAGTGCAAACATAGTAAAAAAAATTATATATTTGCATCGCAATGAACAACTGACGGTGATTTTTTAGACCGTATGTTTAGAGTTGAGTA
>DUOL01000225.1 GCA_012838875.1 Bacteroidales bacterium
TATATATTAAAAATATTATTTTTTTTTAATAAATTGATAATTATTGTAATTTTGCCTCGCCATGTAAAATAATAAAACAAATTGATAATGAGGGAGAAAATTTTAGTTAAAACCTTTGCGGGATTAGAATTATTATTACAAGAAGAGTTGATAGAACTTGGAGGTCTGAATTGTACTATTTTAAGTCGTGCGGTGCAATGTGAAGGCGATATACGTTTCCTTTATCGTGTAAATTATTTCTCACGTTTGGCGTTGCGGGTCTTGTTGCAGGTGAAAGAGTTTGTTTTTAGAAACAATAAAGAGTACTATGATGAACTTTATAATGTTGAGGTTGAGAAATTTTTAGAACCTTCCGGTACGTTGGCAATAAGTACGACGATGCATCAATCTATTTTCAAAACGCCGCTTTATGCCTCTTTGTTGGCAAAAGATGCTTTTTGCGACAGGTTTCGTCATCGTTACGACCAAAGACCTTCAGTCGACAAGGAACAGCCGGATGTACAATTTCATATCCATATTTTTGAAAACAAAGCAACTCTTTATCTGGACAGTTCCGGGGATTCGTTGCATAAAAGAGGTTACCGAATTTCTACGCACCCGGCCGCCCTCAATGAGGTCGTTGCTGCGGCAATTATAAAGCATACAGGCTGGAAAGCCGACAGTGACGTCATTGATTTTATGTGCGGGTCTGCTACGTTGCTAATCGAAGCGGCAATGATAGCGCTGAATATCCCGGCAGGCTTTTACCGTCAAAGATACGGCTTCTTTTCTTGGCTGACATTCAATCAAAATGAATGGAAAAAGGTTAAAACGGAAGCCGATATTAAAGAAGACGTGCCTATCGATTTTTATGGATACGATATCTCGGGACGTTATCTCGGAATGGCAGCAAAAAATATTGAAAAGGCAAGATTAACCGATTTTATTAAACTTAAAAAACAAAATTTAATAGAAACTCACCCCGCAAGACGCCCGACACTTATTGTTTTAAATCCTCCCTACGGCGAAAGACTCAATGTCGATGATATCGGAGGTTTGTACAAACAAATAGGCGATACGCTAAAAAAGAATTTCTCGAATTGTACGGCATGGATTATTAGTTCCGATACTAATGCGTTGAAACAGATAGGGTTGCATGCCAGCCGAAAAATTACTCTATTTAACGGCGCTTTAGAATGTAAATTAATGAAATTTGAACTTTACGAAGGAAGAAAATATTCTGCCCCCTCTCATTCTGAAAGATAAATACATAAAGTAAGGTCGTTTTATCTGTTTAACCGCCAATTGTCGTTGATTTCCCCTCCCCAGTAGTCATCAGGAACTTTGATATCCGGATTAATGGTTGGGTGTAAACGTTTAGTTAACTCCATTTGCCAATTCAGATTTCGTACTTCGCCATAAGCATCTGAATGCAATAACTCATATTCGTTAGTGGCTAAATCTCTATCGTAAAAGACAAATTTGACATTTGTTTGATTTCCCAAAACATAATAAGTCCATATTTCGTAGGGATAAGCCTGCGGATCGTACGGAACTTCCAGCACTTGGGTCGGTTTTCCATATTTAAGATAAACGCGTCCCCTGTCCGTTTTATAGCCTTTAACGACTTTACTTCCATACAGGTTTTGGACTAAATCAACGTTAGCTTTATATTTTTTCCATTCTTCCTCAGGAGCTTGATTGTTACGCGATTGCCAAAATGTATAGAAAAAACGTTGTAATTGTTCAATAGGCGTATTCTTCATATTTCTTTTAAGAAAAGTCTGCTCCGTAGGATTGCATATAGGAGCTAACATAGAGAGATATTCACGTAACTCCGCTAAATCAGTGAATTTTTCAGCAAAATTATTCTCCGGTATTATAGAACTATCAATTAAAATTTCTTTCTCAGGGGCAGGATTATTTCTTTGGAAAAAAGCCCTACTGGAAGCCAATATGTTCGAGTCCGCATCAAGAATCTCTACAACTAAATTGTAATTGCCCGAATAGAGTTTGTAAATATTAAAATTCTGCAAAACAATAACAACCGCATCCGTTTGCTTTTTTTCAAAATAGATGGGGTGATTTGTCATCAGAGTTCCCGTATCATACCACTCAAGATATGATTTAACAAAGAAAAACTCACCTTCCCCTAAAATCGCCGCCGAATTGTAAATCTCAATCATATAAGGAAGATAAATGAGATTTTGAGGCGCATAATCAAAATAGAGCGGTATCATCGTGAAACCGTACTTATTATAAATATTGTCGCCACTCGCTTCCTTAAAATCACTCAATAGAGAAATGGAAGAGATAGAAACTTTATTTTCAGGGAAATAGAGCTGAATCATATCCTTATACACGATAGAATCTTGCGGCGAATGGATATCCTTGAGTGTGAAATTTAAAAAATATTCCCCATTAGGTATTTTAAGGTTTTTTACCGTCAAAAAATCAGGTTTATTTTTTTGAATGGAGTCGCTAAACTCATCACTATTTAAAATAAAATGAAGATTGTTTATAGCAGTTCCTTCTTTCACTATTTCCACAAGAATTTCAATTTGTGCCTGAAAGAGATTGTTTTTATTTTTGACATAATGAACAGATTGTCCGTCAATTAAAAAACTAAATTCAATATAAGGTTCTAATTTATCAGTACAATAAGATTTATAATCAAGCAAAATGCCCATTTTCTGCGCCATGCCAAAAGAGGCGAGCGTTACTAATGCTATAAATAAAAATATTCGTTTCATAATTACAATCAATAACTTAAAGTAAAGTACAAAAATAGTAAAAATATAGGTACAAATAAAAGAGAGGTTTTTAGTAAGATTTTTATTTTTCTTTTGGGCGTGCCCCCTCGCTACACTCGGGGTCGGCGCCCGGTTCCAAGTCCGCGGGCACAAGCCGTGGGGTCGCAAGGCGGCAAAAAGAGCTTACAAGCTCGCTTTTTTGCCGCTGCGTCCCCAGCGGCTTCCGCCCTTGCGGGCTTTCCACCTAAGCGCCTCACGCAACCCAAGCTGAAAGTAAAGCGGAGAGCGGA
>DUOL01000226.1 GCA_012838875.1 Bacteroidales bacterium
CGTGGGGACGCAAGGCGGCAAAAAGAGCTTACAAGCTCGCTTTTTTGCCGCCGCGTCCCCAGCGGCTTCCGCCCTTGCGGGCTTTCCACCTAAGCGCCTCACGCGAAGCCCGAGTGGAAAGATGATAATTGTAACCCAGTTCGATGAATTTGGGGGTTAAAATAGTACCTTCCTTGATTATAAGTTTCTTTTGCAACATGTGGGACATTACTATAAATTCAACAGGCAAAATTATAAAAAAACTATTAACATAAACATTTTACTATCGAAATTAAATTTTAAAAAAGCTCCATATGGGACACTACCCGTTTTCGGAGCTTTTCTTATTTTATTCTTTCATATCTTCAATTTGCCACTCAAATTCGTCTTTAAAATCATCATAGCATTGATTACATATCCAGTAGTAAGAGTCTATTGTTGAATATCCTTGTTTTATATCTCCTTCATTCATAGAAAATGTATCTCCACAAAAAGCACAATGGTCATGATCCCAACCGGGTTTGTATGGATTATAATCTCGTGCGATTAGCTTTGCGCCTTTTAAATATTTTTCTTGACCATGTCTTCGCCAGTCGTCTGATAGTGATTTATTCATGTTTTTGTATAACTCATTAAGTGATTTTATTTTTTTACTCTGCTCCCATCTTGAAAGATTCTCCATTGTGTACCAGAAGGATCTGTATAGTCCCAGTGTGGTTTAATTGGTGCAGGGTGGCTCAAGTCCGGACGTAAAGTTTCATTTGTTTTAGTATTAACATAATTTCCTTGTTTTGACCCTGGCGTAGAGCCCGGTCTTCCTTTCCATTGAAATCCTTTTGGTGCTTTTGTAGGATCATTTCTCGGATATTTAATGTTACCTTTTCCCCCAGATATTTTTTTAGCAAGAACTATTGAACCAACAATGGTTAAACCTGTCGAAGTCCAGTAAGCTACATTTTTACCCATTCCCAAGTATTCTAAACCACCCTGAATAGGTTCTCTGATAAATACATCTATCAATGTACCCACAACTGAAACCGACTCACATGCACCACTTGCAGGATATGGTATTTGATAATTTGGAGTAGTGGTAGTAGTACTTGTTTCATTTTGGGGAGTGGCAACATTCACCACATCCCCCGGATAAATCATTGTTTCACTTGTTCTTGTTTGTCCTCTGTTTTGGTTTGCCGTAATAACAGCATTTTTAGCATCTTCAAGAGGTATTCCTGCCTGTTGAAATAATTTCCAATAACCATCACCAGGTTCAGCAGTCCAGTTACCACTTCCATCAGTTGGCGGAATCCAGTCTAAAGCCCCCGTCGGATCGATTCTATTCATAGGATTATTCTGGCAATAACTATATGGGCTTACCCAGCTTCTTTCGCTTGCCAACGGGTCAACACTAATCCACCTTCCAATCCACCCCGCATAATACCTCGCTCCATAATAATATAATCCGGTTTCTTCATCGCGTTCTTTACCACAGTATTTGTAACGTTTGAGGGATACCTCCGTTTGCGTTCTGCCACTTCTATAACTTGTTGTACCAAAGGGGTGGTATTCTTCGTAGGAAATAATTTGTCCGGTATTGTCTAACTCTAAGCAGGATGAACCGAGATGGTTGTCGTATTGGTATCTTACAATAGGATTTTCACCGGTTTTTTGCTCAATACGAACAAACACTTTTTCATCATCGGAAATATTTATTGTTTTACGTTCAAAATCCACAATGCCATTATTCTCTTTTCTATATAACTCGTACCCATTAATGTAGTATCGTGTTTCAATAATATTGTTTTTTACAACAACTTTTCGAGTTCTATTACCTTCGGCATTGTAGTTATAATAACTTGTAAATGTTCCATTGCTTGCACTCTGTAATTGGTCCAAATAATCCCAAGCCATACTTGTTAAATGGGGCATGGTATTAGGTTGTGGCTTGACCCCCTATTATTCGGACAATTTATTAACCACAGTGCAAACATAGTAAAAAAAATTATATATTTGCATCGCAATGAACAACTGACGGTGATTTTTTAGACCGTATGTTTAGAGTTGAGTA
>DUOL01000227.1 GCA_012838875.1 Bacteroidales bacterium
AAAGCCCGCAAGGGCGGAAGCCGCTGGGGACGCGGCGGCAAAAAAGCGAGCTTGTAAGCTCTTTTTGCCGCCTTGCGTCCCCACGGCTTGTGCCCGCGGACTTGGAACCGGGCGCCGACCCCGAGCGTAGCGAGGGGGCACGCCCTAATTATAATTATAACTATGAATTAAAAATTACGGATTTTGGCTGAAAATAGGGAATAGACTAAGAGAACACAATTTTCACAATTAAGACACAGCTCTACGGTGAATATTGAGTTTGATGGTTTCGGAAAATATGTGCAACGTTTTTTGATGACTGCGTTGAAAGTCTTCAAAAAGTGATTAATACTCGTCTTCGTGGAAGAAAAAATCTTCCTTTGTCGGATAATCCGGCCATAAATCTTCGATTGAGTCATAGATTTCGCCCTCATCTTCTATTTCTCGAAGATTTTCAGTTACTTCCATCGGAGCTCCAGAACGTAGTGCATAATCAATGAGTTCTTCTTTTGTTGCAGGCCAAGGGGCATCTTCTAATTTTGAAGCTAATTCTAATGTCCAATACATAATAACTTGAAATTAATAAGTGCTATTTTTACTAAAATGCAAAAATAATTTTTTTTTGTATCGAAAAGCTAAAATAGAAAAATATTATTTGTCTGATTTCCAATAACTTTCGGAAACATTTTCTATTTTATGAAATAACCGTGCGAAAATAAAGAAAAAATCAGCTAACCGATTGAAATATTGTAAAACATAAAAATAGTCGTTATTGCTCTCTAATAGAAGGCTGATTTTCCGCTCCGTTTTGCGACAAATCGTTCGATTTTGATGTAAAAAAGCAATAATCATGGAACCACGCGGCAAAATGAAAGAGGTGAGAGGTGCTAACTCTTTTGAAATTTCATCTATCTTTTTTTCTAAAAAAATTACAAAATTTTTTAACTGCTTTTGAACTTCCTCTTTATTCCACAACTTTACTTCGGTTGCTACAATACCTCCGATACTGAAAAGTTGTTCTTGTACCGTGCATAAAATTTGATAATAAGGCTGATGTGAGGAGCTTTTGGCTAATTCCGCCAACGTAATGCCGATTGAGCTGTTTAGCTCATCAATAGTGCCGTAAGCCTCTACTTGAATATGATGTTTTACTACTCGACTACCTCCGACTAATGAAGTCGTGCCTTTGTCTCCGGTTTTAGTGTATATTTTGCCCATTGGAATTGATTTTATTCTTCATTGTTTGAAGTGAAATTGACTAAAAAAGAAAAATTTAATTTCCCATATTTACGATGTTGGTAAAATTGGGGTAAAGAGGAGAAGTCGTGTTCTTTGGAGTGTTCAATGATAAGCCAACCGTCCGGTTTTAGCAACTCTTTTTCAAAAACAAGGGTAGGGATTGTTTCAATATTTTCCATAGTGTAGGGTGGGTCGGCAAATATGATATCGAATTGTGTTTGACATTTAGAGAGAAATTGAAAGACATCGGTCGGGATTACTTGTACGTTGTCGTAATGGAGTTCGGAAATAATTTTTTTAATAAAAGCAACGCAGGCATGGTGTTGTTCGACCGTTACAACTTGAACGGCGCCGCGTGATGCAAATTCATACGTGATATTGCCGGTGCCCGCAAAAAGGTCGAGAACCGAAATTCGGTTAAAATAAAAGTAGTGATTTAAAATATTGAATAGACTCTCTTTGCCTAAATCTGTTGTGGGACGAATAGGTAAATTCGCAGGGGTTACAATTTTCCGTCCTTTGTTTTTTCCGCTGATAATTCTCATTTTACTAAAAGCTTAAAAAGTTAGTAATATATAGTATCGATTTTCATTGCATATCCGCACCACACGCCCAACACATCTTTGCCTTCAATATTAGACCTGATGGGTGTCGGGCTCATAAATGGATTTTGTCCGAAACTAATCTCCGACGAAGCCGATGACCAATATTGATAACTTTGATAGTCAATTTTTGCATATTTTAATAAAATCGTATCTCCCGGCTTGAAAGTCATGCTATAATACTCGGCTTTTTCCTCTTGACTCATCTCCATAACCAAAAATTGAGACGGATTGGCTCGGAAAATATCCAAATTGAAAGGTAAGCCATTAAAAGGGATATCGTCAAAAGCCACAGGGATTGTTGTAACCCAATATCTGTCGCGTAGTCTTTTAGCATTCACTTTTACAAAAAACTGATAGTAATCTTTTTTGTTTTTATCATCTGTGAAAAAGACACGTAACGTAGCGTTGCTGTCAAATTCTATTCCGCGGGTGTTTAATCGGATAGAATCTAAGGAAAAAGGTTCTAGAATGGAAGTTTGTGCTTTGTATATATTATCTTGCCATTCAATTTCCAAGCGATAATTAGTGCCGACAGCTCCTTTAAACGTTTTTCCTACGTATGCAAAACCCAACGGAGAACGGGCGTCTAATTGAAAAGTTAATAATTCTTCTTCTCCTTTGCTGGAATAGACGTAAACTTTTGCATCTTGAACCAGCACTTTTTGTAAAAAGGTATCTATAGTGAAATTATTAAAATTAGCAATCGAGCGGGTTAGGATAACCATAGGGTATTCTCCATTTTCAATGTATCCCTCAATCACCAATTTCTTATTATAATTGGGTAATTGAACCTCTATCTCTTTTTGGCAAGCCGATAAAAGAGAAGCGAGAAGTAAAAAAAGGAGAAGAGTTCTATTTTGCATAAATATTGAACTTTGTGCAATGCAAAAATAGTATTAAATTTTGATTTTCACGGAAAAATAATTAACGAGATAAAAGTAACAAACTATTTGCGAAGTTTTAGATAATTTTTATGCTAAATTCTTATTTTTTCCTATTTTGTGCCATATAAGCCCATTTTTGGTAGCGTATATGACATTTTCCTATCTCTTTGATAATGAAGAGGTAGGAAAAAAGTGGAAAGAAAATTCAAAAAATAAGCCAACGATATCGTTTTTTTTATATATTTTTGCAAAACGAAAATGTTAGGTTTATGGCACAGAAAAAAATATTGTACGTAGCCTCTGAAATTTATCCATATCTTGAAGAGAACTATATTTCACAGATTTGTCGTTATTTACCACAAGGGATTCAAGAAAACGAAAATGAAATTAGAACTTTTATGCCAAAATATGGCATAATCAACGAACGCAAGAATTTACTTCATGAGGTAATACGTTTATCAGGACAGAATATTATTATTGAAGATAGTGATCACCCGCTTATAATAAAAGTAGCCTCGTTGCAAGCGGTGAGAATGCAAATCTATTTTATTGGAAGTGAGGATTTTTTTAGTAGGAAACACCTTATTAGAGATGAGGAGGGAGTTTTTTTCCCGGATAACGACTCTCGTGCAATCTTTTTTGCGAAAGGGGTTATTGAAACTGTTTGCAAATTAGGGTGGAATCCCGATATTATTCATTGTCACGGTTGGATTTCTTCGCTTATTCCGGTGTTTATTAAAACATGCTATAAAGATAATCCATTCTTTCAAGATGCTAAAATTGTTACTTCCATTTATCATGATCACTTTAAAGAAAAATTTAAACCCCGCTTTGCGAAAAAATTAAAAAATACAGGTATTCCGCAAGAGTGCTTAACTCATTTTAAATCTCCTACGTATGACTCCATAATTCAGTCCAGCATTGATCACTCTGATGGTATTGTTATAGGACATTCGGATATTAAACCCTCCATAATGGAGTATTTGAAAAAATATAAAGGTCCAATCTTTAAACATCCCGAAGGAGAAGATGAGTATGTGGAGCAATATGAAGAATTTTACGATTTAGTTATGGGAAATAATTCTACTTTATAATTTCTACGACAAATGAAAAGGGGACTCAAACTCGTAATTGTCTTTTCAATTCTATTTTCTCTATTAGGGTGCAAAAAAGAATTTGATTCGATAGGTTTGGAATTACAAAATGATTCACAACAGTTAAATAATCGTTTTACCGACACAACAACTCTCGTTGCTTATTCCATATTAGAAGATTCCATTATTACTCAAAATCTTAATAATAGTGTTCTTGGTTATGTAAATGACCCTATTTTCGGGAGAACACAAGCCGGTTTTTATACGCAATTTGATTTAAGCGGAACGAACGTTACTTTCGGAGATAATCCTCAATTTGACTCTCTGGTATTAACCTTACAGTATACAGGAAGTTTTGGAGATACAACCTCTCCGCTTTCCATTAAAGTTTATGAAATTGCCGAAGCTCTTGATGCTTCAAAAATTTATTATAATCATCACCAAACTCCCGTCCAGCCGACCAATTTAACGGCAAAAGCCAATTATCAATTATATCCGAAGCCGAATACTAGAGTGAGAATGGATACTTCTTTTGTCAAACCTCATATTCGTATTAGATTGGCTGATAATTTTGGTATTGATAAGTTTTTAAATAATCCGACACTTACTAATAATAGTGCCTTTCAAGAGAGTTTTCCCGGTTTGTATGTGATAGCCGAAGCCACAACCGGAACAGGCAATTTAGTCTATGTTAGCCTTATATCTTCACTTTCAGGATTAACTCTCTACTATAAAGAAAATGGGACGCCGAAAAAATATACTTTTTCAATAACTACCATAAATTGTAAATTTTACAACTATTTTGACCATTTTAACTATGCTCAAGCCACGAATGACCTTAAAAATCAACTTTTGAATGGAAATACGCAATTAGGTGAGAAAGTATTGTATGCACAAGGGACGGCAGGGGTAAAAACACGAATTAAATTCCCCAATCTATATAATGTTTATCACGGTAAGAATGTTGTTTTTAATAAAGCGGAGTTAGTTATAACAAATATAAACGAAGATGAACTCCTCTTCGCCGTTCCGCAGAAATTGGGCTTGCAATGGGTGAAAAAAAACGGCAACATAGCACATTTGCCTGATGATGAGATGTATACGTCAGAAAGTTATTTTGGCGGAAAATATGACGCTTCAACAAAAGAGTATCGTTTTAGAATTACAAAATATATTCAACAATTAGTTCAAGATTCTTTGATTAATAATAATGAAATTAATTTGGTCGTAAATGGTGCGGGAATTAGAGCAAATCGTCTTACATTTTATGGGACAAATCCCGACGATTTCTCGAAACGCCTTCGACTGGAACTTTCTTATACGACATACTAATTTTCTATTTATTCAAATTTCAAATTTCTATCTTAAATAAATAAAAAATGTGTGGAATTGTAGCTTATATTGGAAATAAAGAGGCATATCCGATTTTAATTAACGGATTAAAGCGACTCGAATATAGAGGTTATGACAGCTCAGGCATTGCTATCATGCAAGGGAATAAAATTTCACTGTATAAATCGCGAGGAAAAGTTTCCGATTTGGAAGCTTATTGCGCTGATAAAAATTTATCTTCTACAATGGGTATTGCTCACACACGCTGGGCTACACATGGAGAACCGAACGATCAAAATGCCCATCCCCATCTTTCTGAAGATTCGAAATTAGCATTAATTCATAATGGAATTATTGAGAACTATCTTATTTTAAAACAAGAGCTGATGAATAGGGGATATGTGTTTGAAAGTGAAACAGATACGGAGGTTCTCGTTCATCTTATTCGTGATATTTATGAAAAGGAAAAAGTAGAATTGGCAGAAGCGGTTCGTTTAGCCTTAACTAACGTTATTGGCACCTATGCTATTGCTATTTTATCTGTTGATAATCCTGACGAATTGATTATTGCCAAAAAAGGAAGTCCTCTGCTCATTGGAATTGGAGAAAATGAGTATTTCGTAGGCTCGGACGGTGCTCCAATCGTATCACATACTAAGAAAGTTGTCTATTTAGAAGATGGCGAAGTTGCCGTTCTAAACGCAAAAAAGGCGCTGACAATTAAGAACATCAAGAACGAGAAAAAACGTCCTTATATTCAAGAATTAGAGATGAATCTTGAAGAGTTGGAAAAAGGGAAGTTTGAGCATTATATGCTGAAAGAGATTTTTGAACAACCTAAAGCGATTCGAGATAGTATGCGAGGACGTTTGAATGTCAAAAAAGATGTTGTTTCGCTTGGCGGTATTATCGAATATGAAGAGAAGATGCTAAACGCTCGTAGATTCATTATTGTAGCGTGTGGAACATCTTGGCATGCAGGATTGGTCGGTGAACATCTTTTTGAAAGTTTAGTGCGTATCCCTGTTGAAGTGGAGTACGCTTCGGAGTTCAGATACCGAAATCCTATTATTTATGAAGATGACGTTGTGATTGCTATATCGCAATCCGGTGAAACCGCCGACACAATTGCCGCTGTTGAATTAGCAAAAGAAAAAGGGGCTACCGTGATAGGAATTTGCAATGTAGTTGGGTCAACCATTGCACGACTTACGCACGCTGGTTCTTACACCCACGCAGGACCCGAAATTGGCGTTGCTTCCACCAAAGCGTTTACGGCTCAAGTTACGGTTTTAGTTTTAATGGCTTTAAGCCTTGCAAGAAAAAAAGGACAAATCGCTTTGTCAACTTACCATCAACTAATTAATGATTTAGAGTCAATTCCTTCAAAAATTGAAAAAATCCTTAAGCAAAATGAGCATATTAAAGAGATTGCTCGTTATTTTGTTGGGAAAACTAATGCTATTTACTTAGGTCGCGGCGTCAATTTCCCGATGGCTCTTGAAGGAGCGTTGAAGTTGAAAGAGATTTCCTATATTCACGCCGAAGGTTATCCGGCTGCTGAAATGAAACATGGTCCTATTGCCCTTATTGATGAGGAAATGCCCGTTATCGTTCTCGCTACCGAACAAGAGACCTACGATAAGGTAGTAAGTAATATTCAGGAAGTTATTGCTCGTAAAGGTAAAATTATCTCTATCGTTACCGAAAGTGATACTATCGTTAAAAATATGTCAAACTTTTATATCGAAATACCGCAAACAGCTGAGTTACTGACGCCTTTAGTCGCTTCCGTTCCTTTGCAGTTGCTGGCTTATCATGTGGCTTTACTTTCCGGTTGTGATGTGGATAAACCGCGTAATCTTGCAAAATCCGTTTCAGTAGAATAAATTTGTTACTCCTATCAATATTTTATCCATTTAAACAGGTCGCGGTAAGTGATTTTCTGTCCGTACATTAAAATCCCTGTTCGATAAATTTTTGCGGCTATCCAGGCGCAAAAGAAAAAGAAGAGAACTAAAAGTCCCATTGAGGTCAGCAGTTCCCAGAGCGGCACGCCGGACGGTATTCGAATGAGCATAGCAATAGGCGAGGTGAGCGGTATCATGGAAAACCACCACGCTAAAGCACCGTTAGGATCCTCAGCCATGGGCATAATCAAAATAATGGTGAGTAATAGCGGAATGGTAACAGGCATCAGAAATTGCTGCGAATCCGTTTCATTATCAACAGCCGAACCTACTGCCGCAAAAAGTGTTGAATACAGCAAATATCCCATTAAAAAGAAAAAGAAAAATGCAATAATGAAAGTTGAAAAAGAAAATGAGTAAAAATTATTAATCTCATTCAAGATGTTGGTTTTCTGTAAAGCAATAGAATTATCAGCGGGAGTGAGTTGTGCCTGATTATCTATGTTTGAAACAAGCTCAGTCGTTTCTTCTAATTGAAAGAAATCAGGCGTACTTAGCTGAATAGCACCCAGGATGCCAATTGTAAGAACTATCCACAAAGCAAATTGGGTAAGTCCTACTAAAGCTACCCCGATTATTTTTCCCAACATCAGTTGTATCGGACGAACCGAAGCAATGAGAACTTCAACGATGCGATTTGTCTTTTCTTCTAAAACACTACGTAATACTTGCGAAGCGAACATGAAAATGAAAAAATAGATAAGAAAACCGGCAACGATACCTATAATACGATTGATTTCTGTGAAACTTTTTTGCTCATTTCCATGTTCATCTATTTGTAAAGCAACAATATGCGTTTGCGACCTCTCCTTTAGCGTAGCAAATAGGGGAGGGGCAATATTAAAACTATCGATGAGCGATTTGTCAAAAATAATTTTATTCATCTGCTCTTCTATAGTACCCCGAAGCGACAGCGAAGGCTCTTTATGATAATATAAGTTTGAACGATTTGATTGGATACCTCCTAAAATATGTAAAACGGCATCATATTCTCCGCTGATACATTTTTTCTTTAAATCATTAATATCGCCGGAAAGATAGGAGAAAAATACTTTTTTTGTATCAGTAAATTTATTGAGGAAATAATCATTATCATCAACAACTAAGACGTGTGTCTCTTTTTCACTTTTATGTACAATATACAGTGGTACAACGATTAGAGCCGCCATGAGAAGCGGACCTAAAATGGTCATAATAATAAAGGATTTCTTCTTTATTCGTGTTAAATACTCGCGAGAAATGATTAAAAGCGTTTTGTTCATGATGTTACGGTCTCAATAAAGATTTCGTTCATAGATGGTAAAACCTCTTGAAAAGAGAGAATTTGTGTATTAGGAATAAAGAAGTTGAGTAAATCATTAGGTTGTGAAGGTGGTGTGATTTGGACGGTTAAAGATATCGAATTATAATTTTCTTGTTGGGAAAGGATTTTATAATTTTCGGGTAGAGAGTTCAGAAAATCGGAAGAGGTTCCCGCAAATTCAATAGAAAAAAGATGTTTTTTAAAATGTTGTTTAATATCAACAAGTTTCCCTTCTAAAATCTTTTTTGAGCGATTTAACAGTACTATTTCGTCACAAATCTCTTCGACCGAAGCCATATTGTGCGTTGATAGAATGATAGTAGCTCCGTTTTCTTTGAGAGTTAATATTTCCTGTTTGAGAATTTCTGTATTTATTGGGTCGAAACCGCTAAAAGGTTCATCAAATATTAAAAGACCGGGTTGATGTATTACCGTTACAATAAATTGCACTTTCTGTTGCATTCCTTTGGATAACTCCTCAACTTTACGATTCCACCACGATTCTATTTCAAATTTTTTAAACCAATATTTTAATCGTTGTATAGCTTCATGTTCCGACAACCCTTTTAATCGAGCTAAATAGATAGCTTGCTCACCAACTTTCATTTTTTTATAGAGTCCTCGTTCTTCAGGCAAATAACCGATATCTTCAATATGTTTACGATGTAATGGTTTATTATTAAAAAGAATCTCCCCTGAATCAGGAAAAATAATCTGATTTAAAATTCTGATTAGTGTGGTTTTTCCTGCTCCGTTAGGACCTAATAAGCCCAAAATGACACCTTTAGATATTGAAAAGGAGACATCTTCTAATGCTTGGTGATTAGAAAATGATTTGTAAATATTGTTAATCCTAATTAATTCCACTATTTTTCTTCTTTTTTTCTCTTTTTCTCTTATAACGTTTTGATGCATTCTTAGAAGAAGAAGGCTTTTTATATAAATTATTTTTTGAAATAATTTGATGTGTGGTATCTAATTGAAAATCGCTGTCTAATTTAAGTTTCCCATCGGACATTTCTTCTAAATGTTTGAATATCAGTTGGTCGTCAACGGAATCTCGATTCCAAGTCAGATATAATTTCTTAAGATGATTAGCAATATTTTGTGTTAACATCTTTTTTTCTTCACCATCCGGATAATCAGCTACGGTTTTAATAATATTTTCCATATTTCGTCCATAGGTGCGGTTACGAATAGTACTCTTATTATATGTTGGATGAATAACTTCCGATTTTTCCACATCTCTTTCAGGTTTAGGGAAAGGAGCATCAATATCGAGTTGATAATTAGAGATGATAAAAAGATGGTCCCATAATTTGTGCCAATAGTCAAGAGATTCTTTTGTTTGACGCTCTTTTTCGTTAGGATTGATTTGCGACATAACTTTAATGATAGCTTTAGCAACCTCCGTCCGTTTTTCGCGGTCAGGGATTTGTAAAGCAAATTCTACCATCTTTTGCACATTTCTTCCGTATTCTTTAATGATAAGATTGTTGCGAGTTGTATTGTATTCTAACATGCTGAATAGATTAATTTTGCAAAAATAGTAAAAATATTGTTATTCTCTTTTTTTACTCCTCTTTTTTCCCTATTTTTGTCGTCCCACTTTAGACGAATAAAATATTTATGAAAATTGTAACTCTAATTAGCGACTGGAAACTAAAAGACCCATACGTAAGCATGTTTAAAGGGGCTATCTTGTCTTCTATCCCGGACGTTACGATAGTAGATATTTCACACGCAATCCCCCTTTTTGATATAAAACAAGCTGCCTTTATCTTGCGAAGTGTATACTCAACTTTTCCGAATGATTCATTGCATATCATTCTAACGGCATCAACCTTTTCGTCTACTGAAAAACCCATTTGCGTTCAGTATAATAACCACCATTTTCTCGGTTATGATAACGGAATTTTTTCGATTCTTTTTGATACTCTTGATGAATTACAAGCATTTGAATATTCCTTAGCAGAAGAAGAGGCGAGTTCCTATTTGAATAAATTAGTGAATATGGCTAAGTGGTTGTTTAATAATCAATTATCAAACTTCACTTCGCCTTTTTCAAATTTTAAAATGGCTTTACAACAAAAAGTTATTTTTGACGAAAATGCTAAAAAGATTTCCGGTCAAATAGCTTATATTGATTCCTGTTATAACGCAGTAACCAATATTCCTGTGGATAAATTTGAAGAATTTGGACAAAATAGAGCTTTTTTAGCAACAATTGCGTCTTCCAATTATTTAAAAATCACTAAATGTTGTGATTTCTATAATGCAAGTGAAGAGGAAATTTATTTTGTGAAAAACCGTTTAGGTTTCATAGAAATTACTATGTATCAATCAAATATTGCTATTTTGGGAAATATCAAAATAGGAGATAAAGTCGAGATAGTTTTTAATTGATATTTTTTTATTTTTGTACTCTTTTATTTTGTTGACATACGATGATTAGTAGACGTTATTTGAGAACTAAAGTGATGCAAGCTATTTTTGCTCACGAAATGAACCGGCAAGAAGATATTCGTATGGGTGAGAAAAAATTAACTCGCTCAATAGAAGATTTTTACGTGCTTTTCCTCTATTTTTTTTCTCTTATTCCTCAACTTAAATTTTATCGAGAAAAGAAAATGGAAGATGCGAAAGAAAAAATTAATCCTTCCTTTTTAGACTTAAATCCTAATACCAAATTTATAGATAATCAAATTTTTAAAATTATTGAAGAACATCCGGCTTTAAATCTCAAATTCAATGAACACAATATTCATTGGCATGATACTACGGACTTGATAGCTCATTTATATAAGGAAGTTATAGAACTAAATGAATATCAATTGTATATGGATAATAATGAGCGTTCTTTTCAAGAGGATAAACAACTTTTACTGACAATCATTGAGAAAGTTTTTGCTCCGAATCAACTTTTACACTGGTTTTTAGAGGAGAAAAATGTTCATTGGTTCGATGATTATAACGATGCACTTTTAGCGGTTTATAGAAATATTTCTTCCTTTAAAGAGTCTTTAGGTGGCAAAAATAAAATATTGTCCCTTTTTAAGAATAAAAGTGAGGATATTCAATTTTATCAGGATTTATATCTCAAAACAATACAACATAGTAAAGAGTATGAGCAATTAATTCAAGAAAAGCTTGAGAATTGGGAATTGGAACGTGTCATCGGCATTGATATAATTTTGCTAAAAATGGGTATTTGTGAATTTCTTGAATTTGAAACGATCCCAGTAAAGGTTACTATCAATGAATATATTGAGTTAGCCAAAAGCTATAGCTCGCCCAAAAGTGGTCTGTTTATCAACGGTATTCTGGATAAATTGCTTATAGATTTTAAAAATAAGAATCAACTGCGAAAAATTGGTCGAGGCTTGCTTAATTAACCGACTTATTTTGTTCATTCACAATTCGTTCCAACCAGTGGATTGCCGCTTTAATAGTCGGAATATTTTTTATGATTAATGTCAATTTCTTATTGTGCTCTTTCATCTGTACTTGTGGGTGATTCTTTTGTAAAAAGGTCAAAATAGATTCAAATAAAGGGGAATGGTAGAATGAAGAATCACTCTTTGCACTAAAATAACCGGTAAAAACTCCTTTTTTGAGAACGATTTTTTCAAAATATAGCGATTGTGCCAGGCGTTTCAGCGGAATGAGTTGTAAAAGTTCTTCGGTTTCTTTTGGAATAGGACCAAAAAGATCAATTAACTTCTTTCTAAAATTTGCTAAAGCCTCGTCACTTTTGATATAATTCAACTCCTTATATAAATTCATTCTTTCGTTAGTGCTCGCTACGTATTCTGTCGGCAATAAGGCTTTTAAGTCTGTTTCAATATTGCATTCGGGATAAAAGATGCTTCGATTTTCAGCCATTTCGTGGCTGGTCGCGTCCTCTTCGCGTAATTCAGCTAAAGCCTCGGATAAAATTTTCTGATACGTGTCAAAGCCTATTTCATGGATAAAACCACTCTGCTCGGCACCCAGAATATCACCGGCACCACGAATATCCAAATCGCGCATGGCAATTTGAAAACCGCTGCCGATATCCGAAAATTCTTCGATAGCTTTAAGTCTCTTCTTGGCATTATCATTAAGAATATCAAAAGAGTGCACTAAAAGATAACAAAAGGCTTTTTTATTGTTCCTACCCACGCGCCCGCGCAACTGATGTAAAATATTAAGAGCAAAGTTCTGTGCATCATTGATTATCATAGTGTTTGCATTCGTAATGTCAAGCCCCGACTCGACTATTGTTGTAGCTACTAACACATCGAAATTTCCTCGAATAAAATCGAACATTATCTTTTCAAGTTTATTCCCGTCCATTTGTCCGTGCCCAACAGCAACACGAGCCTCAGGAACAAGTCGTTGCACAATATTAGCAATCTCTTCAATAGTCTGGATTTTATTGTGAACAATAAATACTTGTCCTCCTCTTCCAATTTCATACGAAACGGCGGAGCGAATTAACTCTTCATTAAAAAGGTGAATCTCGGTCTGGATTGGGTAACGGTTGGGTGGGGGAGTCGTGATGACGGAAATATCACGTGCTCCCATAAGAGAAAACTGAAGGGTGCGTGGAATAGGAGTTGCAGACATAGTAAGCGTGTCTACGGTTGTTTTTTTCTCACGCAACTTTTCCTTCGCCGCAACGCCGAACTTTTGCTCCTCGTCGATAATTAGCAATCCTAAATCTTTGAAATTTACATCTTTACTTAGTAAACGGTGCGTGCCAATCAAAATGTCGATTTCACCGCTTTCCACTTTGGCTAAGGTCTCTTGAATCTGTTTTTTCGTCTTAAAACGATTGATGTAATCGACGTTACAAGGCATTTTTTCTAATCGTTCGGAGAATGTATTAAAGTGCTGTAACGCTAAAACGGTAGTCGGAACTAAAACGGCGACTTGCTTGCTATCACAAACGGCTTTAAAGGCACTTCGGATAGCAACTTCCGTCTTGCCAAAGCCAACATCTCCGCAAATTAGTCGGTCCATCGGATAATCGGCTTCCATATCTTTTTTAATCTCTTCCAGCGATTTTTCTTGGTCGGGAGTATCTTCATAAATAAACGATGCTTCTAATTCCGTTTGTAAGTAGTTGTCCGGTGAAAAAGCAAATCCCTTTTTACTTTTACGTTCGGCGTAAAGTTTGATAAGGTCAATTGCGAGCTCTTTTACACGCTTTTTAGCACGGGCTTTAACCTTTTGCCACGTGCCCGAACCTAAACGATAAATAGTCGGCGGCGTGCCCTCCTTGCCGACATATTTTGATATTTTATGTAACGAGTGAATGCTGATATATAATTCATCGCCATCTTTGTACAACAATTTAATAACCTCTTGCTCTTTACCGTTCACTTCCATCTTTTGTAATCCGGCGTAGATGCCAATACCATGATTGATATGAACTACGTAATCTCCCGGACGCAAATCATATAACTCTTTCAGGGTGTACGCTTCATTCTTTTTAAATCTGCTTTTGATATCAAAACGATAATAACGTTCTAAAATCTGATGGTCGGTATAAAGAAAAAGTTTTCCAGCCTCATCTCTAAATCCTTCATACAAAATAAATTGCAAAGGTGTATATAGATTTTCTACGCTATACTCAGTAAAATTTTCGCGATTATAAATAATTAAATGGTCACGAATTATGGTCTCTATTCTTTTTATTTGATTTTCATTATCCGATAAAAAGAGTGTTTGAATACCTTTTTCATAATTATCTATCCATTCAAGAAAAAGAAGCTCAAAACTTTTAGCAAAGTGGTGCTGCGGCTGAATTTTAAAATCAAAAATCTTTTCGTAATTTTTGAGTGAGTCAGTCTCAACTTCTACAAGTTCGTAAGAAAGTGAATGCCGTTTAAAATCGGTTGATGAAATAAAGTTTGTGCTATAATCTTGATAGATAGGCTCATAGTTATCGTTATTTTCGTGCTCATTTTCCCAATTTAATTGAAAATTTTCAATTTGCTTAACAATATCATCATAAGATTTAATCCAGAATCTCGTATTGTTTCCAAGGAATTCGAAGAAAGAGATTCTCTTTTCCATAAATTCCGTAGAAGAAAGCATGGGGATTAGTTCTAATTGTTCTACCTCGGCAATAGAAAGTTGGTCGGAAGTGTTGAATTGACGAATAGAGCCGATTCTCTCACCGTCCATTTCAATGCGAAACGGATATTCTTCTGCGTATGAAAAAATGTCAAAAATGCCGCCCCGCCAAGCAAATTGTCCGGGTTCAAAGACAAACTCTTCTTGCCTATATTGATAAGAATATAAAAAGTCGAGAAAGATGTCAAAAGGCAATATTTCCCCTTTTTTGAGAACAAAGGTATTTTTACGAATAAATTCTTTGGAAGTAATCGTTTCTATAATAGCTTCCGGATAAGAAACTATTATATAGGGGCAATTATTAGAGGATATTTTATAAATAATTTCCGCCCTTAATTTTACATTACTATTGTCAAATTCCTCATGTTTGTAGCCTCGATGATATGATGAGGGAAAGTAGTGTAGTTTTTTCTCATTCAGCGGTAAAGCACCTTCATTTAAAAGTTTTTCTAAATCATGATAAAAATAGAGAGCCTCCTCTCTGTCCGGAAATAGAAAAACTTGATGTTCTTCAGCAGAAGAGACAATGTCGGAGGCAAGTAGTGCAAAAGATGAACCGGCAACGCCTCGTAAAGCAATACGTTTAGAAGTGATAGGATAGGAGAGAAGTTGCTTAAACTCTTCTTTTAGAGGTGGATTAAAGTAAGAATTGAACATTTGAAATTCTAAATCAATAGTTATGCAAAAATAGCTAAAATATGAATTTGATACTATTAAAATCTTTTCCGAGAACGAATAACCTATTTTTTGTGGAGTAGATATGACAATATTACAACTATATGCCGATGTGGTTACAAATGTAATATATTCACAAATGTAAACAAATAGTCATACTCACTAGTGAAAGGTAAGCAAATCATAATTTTTACAATTGTGAAATATTGGTGCGAAATTGTTACAAAAGTGAACGATATTGATAAAACACACTCTCTGTAAGGACTGAAAAAATATAATAAATTAGAATAATCTTTAACTAATTGATACC
>DUOL01000036.1 GCA_012838875.1 Bacteroidales bacterium
AAGAGCAAGGAGAAAAAGAGCGCCTTTAGAAGCTCCTTTTTCGACTATGCTATTCATAGCTCCTTCCTGCGGACTTGGAGGCGGAGACCGACCCCGAGCGAAGCGAGGGGGCACGCCCTAAAAAAAATTAAATAAAATTTTTACACACTTATCGCTCTTCTAATTTTATTATTTTTGCAATAATTTAAAAATATAATATAAAATCTATATGGCTAATTTTTTGAGTAAACTTTTTGGTACTAAAGCAGAAAGAGATTTAAAAGAGTTAAATCCACTCCTACAAAATACTTTAGTGGCGTATGAAGATATAAAACAACTTACAAATGATGAATTAAGGGGAAAAACGGTCGAATTTAAAGTGAAAATTGCAGAATATATTCGGGAAGAGGAAGAGCGAATTAATGAGATTAAAGACTATTTAGATGCCAATTATGATTTGAATATTGCTGAAAAGGAAGATTTGTATCGGGAACTTGAGAATTTAGAAAAAAAATCGTATAAAAAGACGCAAGAAATTCTGGAAGAGATACTCCCGGAAGCGTTTTCTGTGATGAAGGAGACGGCAAGGCGTTTTAAAGAGAATGAATATGTTGAGGTTACGGCGACCGATATGGATAGAGATATTGCGGCGTATCGTGAATGTATTGAAATTACCGGAGACAAAGCTAAATATCATAATAGTTGGATGGCTGGGGGAAACATGATTACGTGGGATATGTGTCATTACGATGTGCAGCTGATAGGTGGAATTGTGCTACACCAAGGGCGAATTGCGGAAATGGCTACGGGGGAAGGGAAAACATTGGTGGCAACGTTACCTGTTTACCTTAACGCACTGCCCGGTAAAGGAGTTCACGTGGTTACGGTAAACGACTATCTGGCAAAGCGTGACTCCGAATGGATGGGATTGTTATATGAATTTCACGGATTATCAGTTGACTGTATCGACAAGCACGAACCTAATTCGGAAGAACGGCGTCAAGCTTATCTGGCAGATATTACATACGGAACAAATAACGAGTTTGGTTTTGACTATCTGCGTGATAATATGGCACGAAATATTACGGAGTTAGTGCAACGCCCGCATAATTTTGCGATTGTCGATGAGGTTGACTCCGTCCTGATTGACGATGCGCGGACACCGTTAATTATCTCCGGTCCAACACCCCGAGGCGATAAACAAGAATTTGATAATTATAAACCGATTGTCGAGAAGCTTTATAATGCTCAAAAGGCTTTAATAACAGAAGTTTTAACGAAAGCAAAAAATCTACTTAAAGAAAATCCCGATCCTAAACCGCAAGATGAAGCCGCCATCTTATTGCTACGTGCACATCGAGGATTGCCTAAGAATAAAGCGTTAATTAAGTTCTTAAGCGAACCCGGCATTAAGCAGGTTTTGCTTAAAACGGAGAGCTTTTTCATGCAGGAGCAAAATAAAAATATGCACATTATCGATGATGAACTCTACTTTGTGATTGAGGAGAAACAGAATACGGTGGATATTATGGAAAAAGGGATACAATTGGTATCTCGAAATGCAGAAGAAGAGAGACTTTTTATTATTCCCGATATCGGAGCTGAAATTGCAGAACTTGAAAAACAGAATTTAGATGCAAAGACTAAATTAGAGCGGAAAAATGATATTTATCGTAATTTCTCCATTGCCTCTGAGCGTATTCATACTATTCATCAATTGATGAAGGCATATACCATGTTCGAAAAAGATGTGGAATATGTAATTATTGACAATAAAGTTAAAATTGTAGATGAGCAGACGGGGCGTATTATGGAGGGAAGACGATACTCGGACGGATTGCACCAGGCAATTGAGGCGAAAGAAAATGTGAAAGTGGAAGCCGCTACACAAACTTATGCGACCATTACCCTTCAAAACTATTTCCGTATGTATAAAAAACTTTCGGGAATGACCGGTACTGCTGAAACGGAAGCGGGTGAGTTTTGGAATATCTATAAATTAGATGTTGTAGTAATACCTACGAATCGCGACATTATTAGAGATGATGCCGAAGATTTAGTCTATAAGACAAAACGGGAAAAATATGCGGCAGTTGTTGATAAAATATTAGAACTTAATGCGGAGGGGCGCCCCGTACTTGTCGGTACGACTTCGGTAGAAACTTCGGAGCTGTTTTCAAAAATACTTACGGCACGTCGAATTAAACACAATGTGCTGAATGCCAAGTTGCATAAAAAAGAGGCCGATATTGTAGCGGAGGCAGGACAAGCGGGAACGGTTACCATCTCTACCAATATGGCGGGGCGTGGTACTGACATTAAATTGACTCCCGAAGTTCGTGAAAAGGGAGGACTTGCTATTATCGGTACTGAGCGTCATGACTCTCGCCGTGTGGATAGACAGCTCCGCGGGCGTGCGGGACGGCAAGGAGACCCGGGTAGCTCTCAATTCTTCGTCTCCCTCGAAGATGACCTGATGCGACTCTTCGGCTCCGACAGAATTGCCCGTGTTATGGATAGAATCGGACTTAAAGACGGCGAAGTTATTCAACACGGAATGATAACCAAATCTATTGAAAGAGCACAAAAGAAAGTGGAAGAGAATAACTTCGGCATTCGAAAAAGATTGCTTGAATATGACGATGTGATGAACAAGCAACGAGAAACGATATATAGAAAAAGAAGAAATGCTCTTTTCGGAGATAGACTCTCTATCGATTTATCACAAATGTTTTATGACGTTTGCTATCAAGTAGTAGAAGCTAATTGGAACGCAAAAGATTATGAAGGGTTTGTATCGGACCTCTTGTTAACATTTGGGTGTGAATCACCGTTTGAAAGTGCTTTTTTCCTCCAAGAGAGAGTGGATAAACTTGTTGACCAACTATATCCCATCGTGTGGGAAAATTATCAACAAAAAATCCAACAGTTATCGGAAAAAACGTATCCCGTTGTTGAGAGAGTTTATCTCAGTGAGGGACACCGTTACCAAAATATTGCCATTCCAATTACCGATGGAGTGAAGACGTTGAATGTTGTTGCTCCGTTGAAAAAATGTTATGAAACAAAAGGTCGTGAGATTGGGCTTTCTATCGAAAAAAGCATCACCCTTGCCGTTATTGACAACGCTTGGAAAGAGCATCTTCGTGAAATGGACGACTTGAAACAGACCGCTCAAAATGCTTCGTACGAGCAGAAAGACCCGTTGCTAATTTATAAATTGGAATCTTTTGCTCTTTTCGATGCCCTTTTGCAACGTGTGAACGAGGAGATTGTTTCATTTTTGACGAAAGGGGACGTGCCTATTGCTGAAAATACCCAACTGAAAGAGGCAAAATTGCCCGAATCGGAAGCTAAAAAATTGCAAACCGGACGACAAGAGGTGGGAAGCGGTCGCCAAATTTCCGAAGGAGGAAAAGGAAGTGCGCCTATTCGTGTGGAGAAAAAGGTAGGACGAAACGAACCTTGCCCCTGCGGTAGCGGGAAAAAGTATAAACAATGTCACGGAAGAGCAGGATAATGCAAAATAAATTCATGGAAAAAAGAAAATTATCACTTATTATTCCTTGTTTTAATGAAGAAAAGGTTGTCAATGAGACCTATAAACGAGTAAAATCCGTCTTATCGACAATCGATTGTCATTCCGAAATAATATTCATCAATGACGGGAGTAGCGATAATACCTATTTTCTACTACAACAATTAGCTGAGAAAGATAAAAGTGTTAAAGTTATCGGTTTTTCAAGAAATTTCGGTCATCAACAGTCCATTACTGCAGGAATTAACCATTGCACAGGAGATATAGCCGCAATTCTTGATGCCGATTTGCAAGATCCTCCGGAAGTAATTCCTGAAATGTTGAAAATAATGGACGAAGAAAAGGCAAATGTTGTTTACGGCGTCCGAACAAAGAGAGAAGGAGAAGGTTTTTTAAAAAAAATTACTGCGAAATGGTTCTATCGGTTTTTAAATAAAATGTCCGATGTTGCTATACCTAATGATACCGGCGATTTTAGAATTATTGACAGGAAAATTATCGAAAATTTTAATAAGTTAAAAGAGAAAAATAAATATATAAGAGGTATAGTTAGTTGGTTAGGATTTAAACAAGTCCCTTGCTATTATGAACGTGAAAAACGATTCGCTGGTGATACCAAATATTCATTAGCAAAAATGCTGAATTTTTCAATGATTGCCTTGTTCTATTTCTCTAAGAAAGTCTTGAAAATTCCTTTTATTACAGCTTTTTTCTTGTTTTTAATTGCAATAATTTATAGTTTAATTCTCATATTTTATACCTCCTATAATCCTTCATGTAATGCGGTAATGTGGCATGTTACCCTTATTATTTTGTTTCTTTTAGCCTCAATTCAGTTGTTTGTTGTTGGAATTGTCGGAAAATATATACAAAATTTATTTGATGAGATAAATCATCGTCCTGAATATATTATTGATGAGAAAATTAATTTTGAATAAATGAAAAAAAGGAGAGAAGAAGCAATATGAGTTGTATAAAAAGGAGTATGATAAATTGTAAACAGGTCAGTTTTTTGAATTTTTTAAAAATATATTTATGGAAATTAAAACGTTAAATCAAGTTGTTGAGTTAGTAAAATCTAAACCGAAAAAACGCATAGTCGTAGCCTCTGCCAACGACGAACATTCTATCGAAGCAGTGAATATGGCTGTGGACATGGGAATCGTTGAAGCTACTTTAGTAGGTGATAAGGATAAAATTCAAGCAGTTTGTGAAAAGTTAGCTCTTAATCCTCAAAAATTTACCGTTATTCACGAGGCAGATGAGAATAAAGCCGCTTTGCTCGCTTGCGACTTAATAAACGAAGGGAAAGGCGATATCTTAATGAAAGGTCTTCTTTCTACCGATAAATACATGAGAGCTATTTTAAATAAAGAACGCGGTTTGACGCCACCTAATGCAATACTGACACATATTACGGTGGTTGAGAATCCGAATAAATTGATAGTCGTAGGTGATTGTGCTATTATTTTATCTCCGGATTTAAAACAGAAAATGGCTATTTTACGCCATCTTATTAACATGGCAAACTCCGTAGGAGTGGATAATCCAAAAGTTGCATTAATTGCGGCTACGGAGCAAATGTCCGCTAATATGCCCGCTTGCGTTGACGCCGCTATCATCTCTAAAATGGCTGACCGCGGACAAATTAAAGGAGCTGTAGTTGACGGTCCCCTTTCTCTTGACGTTGCCCTCGATAAAGAAATAACACAAATTAAAGGAGTGAACAGTCCTGTAGCGGGTGAAGCAGATTGCCTTCTCTTTCCCAATATCGAAAGTGCCAACGTCTTTTACAAATGTTGTACGGTGTTTAATAAATATAAAATGGGTGCAATCGTGGTCGGAACAAAAGTTCCTTGTGTCCTATCCTCTCGCGGCGACAGCCCTGAAACAAAACTTTATTCTATTGCCATCGCCTCCTCATTTAATTAAAATTAAAACATATAACCTATTTTAATATAGAAATTACTCATCTTAGCCCCGTCTTGTTTGTTGAACGGCATCGCCCAATCAATAGATAAGATAAAGTTTTCATTCATGGCAATTTTCAAACCGATGCCTCCTGAAAGATGAGGTTGATATATCAATTTTTTATCGAAATTAAAATACTCATTCAACGTGTTAATATCAAATGTCGGGTCGGTTATCGCTATATTATTCCTAATATCAGATTCATTTAATTCATAAGGTTGTAAAACAATCCCCATATCTACAAAAGGATTTAGTCCTATATAAAAATTCTCCTTTTTAATTTTAAATTTACAAATTTTAAATCTAAATTCTGCGTTAGCGAAACCAAAACCATTACTCAATATGCGGTTACGTAAAATTCCACGAAGCGAATTTCCCCCTCCTAATCCTTCATACAGAACTCGTTGCATAAAGAGGTTGTTCATGTAGGAGTTCAAATAAAACGGACTCTTTCCGCTTGTAGTTAGTTGAACACCGGCACGATAAGCAAAAATGATATAATCTTGATAAATAGGGACGTAATGACGAAAGGTGAAGTTAAGTTTCAGATTATTAAACTCTTTTTGTTTTCCAAAAGCGGCATTATAGGTTAAGAAAAAATCCGTAAAAATTCCTTTTCTAGGATTTTGTTGCTTGTCGCGGCTGTCGAAAGTGATGCCCCCGTGTATGTACGGATGCCAGCCGCCGCGACTTTCATTTTCAGGTATTATTCCCCAAAGAACATATTTGTCGTATAAGCCGTCTATGTTAGGCAGTTTCTTATCTGTTTTTTTCCCTTTATTAAGGAAATCAATATTAACGTGATTTACGGAATAACCAAGCACTCCAACGCCGGCATTCCAATAAAATTTCCAGCCGAGTTTTCCCTGAATATCAGCAGAAAACCTCAAAATGTCACGCTGAAATTTATAAAACGCTCTACTTTTATACCCTGTCTCCGTTGTATATTTTTTTGAATTAACCCAAGAATCATTATACACGGATGAGTAGCCGTTATAACCGTAAAAATCGCACATAGCATCAGGCAGATAGGTTAAATCAATAGACAAACGATGGTTAGGAATTAAATATTTCGAATCGTAAAAAAAACGAAAAATTCCATAGTTTTTTGTAGTATAAGCCGCTTCTACATAAAAAGAGTGATAATACTCGGGATAAATAGAACCGTCCCCGAAAAAATAGACGTTGGCTAAAGCCCCATATTGAAACCCTAAATCGGCATCGTAAGCCACACTCGGTAATGCCCCGAAAGTCCAGCCCCTTCGTATATTATCTTTCTCCTTTTTTCCTTTTTTCTTTGCCGTTTTAATACTATCTTTTTCGCTCTCATAAGGCGAATTAATAGTGCTTGACCAAGCTACATTATGCGTAGCAAACAACAAGAAAATAACACTTAAATATATCAATAAACAGCTAAATCCCTTTTTTTTCATAAAAAATAATTTAAAAAGTTATAACAAATTGAAAAAGTAGGAGATGGCTACTCCTAAGTAAGTGCCTATTGCATAGCCAATTAATCCGATTACAATTCCGCTAATCAACACCTTCCTATTTCCCATTGCTGCAACAATAGGAGGAATAAAAGGTGGAGAACAAAGTAGTCCAATATGAGCAACCGTAAATAAATCACCCGAAACTTTAAAAATGCGTGATAATATTAAATGTAAAACAACGGAAGTTAGCATAATGAATAGAATAAACCATAACATGGATAGAGCCGAAGTGTTAACACTGTAAATGTCAAATTGTGAAGCAACAACCACACTAAAAATAAGAATGAAGAACATACCCAATTCAAATGTCTTAGGTAATGTACGAACATACTTACTAAATGAAGCCGCAATAGCTAATGTTGTGATAGTGAGAATGATAATTAATTCGTTGAGTTTTCCTGTGATTGCAAGCGAAAGTCCTGCACCTATAATTAACATGACAATAGAAATTAACAATCCAATCATCATTTTCGGGAAAGTTTTACGAGAAAACATGCCTTTATAATTCTCAAACACGTCATCTTCAATATCCATATTTATGTTTATATCGGTAGATTCATCTTTAAATGGTAATATCTTTCTAAAAACTTTATACCCTCCGCCAACAATAAAAAGTATCAATGGGAAAGTAACAAGCATTTCAAAAGTATAGGTCAATGTAATTGTGTTTGGGTCAACTTGTAAAGCAGAACCCAAAGCAAAAAAGTTCAAGGTTCCTCCCGTATAAATAGCTGTCATCATGGCGGCAACGTTATTAATATCTTCAATGCCCGAGTTTCGGAAAAGGAAAAAACCGGCTACGACAGCAACAATAATAGAAATAACTCCACCAACCAAAGCTAAAATTGTTTTCGGTAGCGATTTGGTCCACAGCCTAAAATCAGAACTGAAAAGCATAAGCGGAATAGCAAGGGGAACTGTAATATTCATAACCCAAGTTTGAATTTTCCCCATCAATGTTTTTGAAACCTCAAGCGTTTCCGGGTCAGTATATTCCATAGGGGGAATAACTCCCGCTAATGCCATGATAATCCCTACGGCGTAAGCTAAAATTACCGTTCCAACCGAACGTACCCACCCATATTTCCTAAACAAAAAAATAATAATTACAGGCGTTATAAGGTAGATTGCTAAAATAATAAGTGAATGTGCCATAATTTTTAGTTGTTAACAAAAGTTAATAAAGGCAAAAATAGTAAAAAATGATATAAAAAGCACTTTATTTAGAGAAAAATATTCTTTTTTTATTTTATTAGGGCGTGTCCCCTCGCTTTGCTCGGGGTCGGCGCCCGGTTCCAAGTCCGCGGTCGCAAGCCGTGGGGACGCAAGGCGGCAAAAAGAGCTTACAAGCTCGCTTTTTTGCCGCTGCGTCCCCAGCGGCTTCCGCCCTTGCGGGCTTTCCACCTAAGCGCCTCACGCAGCTAAATTACTCGTGCACAACTTTTTACCGTGTCCATGCTCGTTTTCTTTTCTCTCTGTACCATACGGCAAGCAAAAGTAAGATTCCCA
>DUOL01000228.1 GCA_012838875.1 Bacteroidales bacterium
AAAAAACTTCTAACTTTTGAAGCAAAAGCTCTGTCGACTGCTTTACCGTCACGTGTTTTTGCCAATCCTCCTAAGGCTGTCTCTTTGTAGTCACGATTCAGTTTATCGCCGACTTCGCGCATGGTAAGAACGACTTCGTCCGGTGATATAAACGAACGCACGCCGCTCAGTGCCATTATTGAAGCTGTAATAGCAACGGAGGTGAAAATGCCGTTTCGTTTAACACAAGGGATTTCAACTAAGCCTGCAACCGGGTCGCAAATTAGACCCAGGGAATTTTTTATTGCCAAAATAAAACTTTGGATAATTTCATTGGGCGAGCCGTTTTCAAGGTAAGTCAGTGCCGCTGCTGCCATGGCGGCGCCTACGCCCACCTCTGCCTGACAGCCGTAATCGGCTCCGGCAGTTGTAACATCATCAAATAAAATCATACCTAAAAATCCTGAAACTAAGATAGCTTCATAAATTTTTTGCGGTTCAGGGTTGGATATTTCGGAGTAGGCTTGCAATACGCCCGGTAAAATGCCGCACGAACCTGCCGTAGGACAAGCAACTATGACGCCGCATTTGGCATTCACTTCGTTAACGGCAACGGCGTAAGCGGCAGCACGCCCATAAATATTGTCGAACAGCGGATTTTTATGAACGTAGTTGTGCATACGGGAAGCATCTTTCCCCGTGAGCTTCAATAGCGACAATTCGCTACTTTGAACACCCTCTTTCGCCGATGCTTTCATAATAGCCCAATATTCTGCCGCCCTACGCAAAATATCCTCGGGTGCCGTTCCCTGTAAATTGTTCTCAACCTCAATAATAACATCAATAAGCTCTTTCTTTTCTGTGCGAATATAGTCACTCAACTCCTCAAACGTATTAAAGGGCATGCGATAGTCCTTTTCCCCAACTCCTTCATTTTCAGCTATTGCCGGAATTAAAACGGCGTTAACATGTTTCCTTGCTTCGTTTTCAGAGATGATTTCCTGTTTGTAGTAGTAAAAATTCTCCTTACCGTTAATTGGCGACAGTAGACGTTTATCCATGTACCGAACCTCGACGTTACTTCCGCCGATAGAGAATCCGGTAATGGTATAAGTGGTTTGCGATGTTTCTACAATGATTTCGGCGATATTGTTATTGTTTTCGTTTTTATATTTAAGCTCCTCCTCGACTGTTCCCCGTTTATATCCCCCGAAATCCGCTTTAAATTCGCCAAAATCGATGCCGTGTTCTTTCATGAAAATGGGGTCGCCCTGCTGTAGCATTTGCGGGTGGTCGGGTGCTAATCCCCAAAGTCCTCCGCCGATAGCCGATGGCGTATAGTGTCCGGGTCCCGTATCACGAAACGAAGCGAGCAGTTTCACGGTAACCGATTTCACGGGGTCGTTATCAAATTTAGCTCGAGCAATAATTATATTTCGTGCTATTTGACCTATTTTGTTACCGCCCGCCGTGTGTGAACTTGAAGGTCCGACCATGGAAGGACCGACAATATCAAAAACGCTCATCGCTTTGATATAGCGGTGAAGATAGCGTTCAAAATCGTCCTTAAGGGACTCTATTTCAGCCTTATCAATGATGCTATCAAAAACAGTTTTAATAAAATAGAGTGATTTAACCGATGCGTCTTGCGATTTCGTGTACCATATCTCCATGTACTGTGGGAAAATATTGTGCTTTTGAAACGTTTCTACCACATTGTTCAAAACCGTATTCCGTGCCGAGTTGATACTTTTCAGAATGATTTCGGTTTTATTATCTTTGGTTTCGGAGTCAAACTTAAATCCCTTTACATCTGTTTTCATCTCCTCAATCGATTTATTGAGGTCGGGAAATTTAACATTTACGTGATTTGCCGATGTTATATCGTTATAAAATATGGTCATCATGTAGTTTTCCTCTCTATTTGTGATGACTCGATATAGCGTGTAGGGCAGAAATTTGTATTCAATTAACGACGACAAAGTGTTTTCTAACTTTTCGTGGTCGAAATCGTGCAAGACGCACTCTTCTAGCTCTTCGCGGTGCCATAAGAATTTATCAACTTTTTGATTTGCGATGCGGTCCTCTACTAATGGCAGGCAGTAGGATATTTCCGACTTATCAAAATAACCGGTGATTGAAATATCGTTCATGGTAACGGTTTTTATTATAGTGCAAAAATAAGAAATAATCAGCCGTTTACCTGTTTTCGTTTTTCACCTTCCAATTTTCGTGCAAATATCTCTGTAAGAGCAAGTTGTGCTGCGTGAGGGCGCAGGTGGAAAGCCCGCAAGGGCGGAAGCCGCTGGGGACGCGGCGGCAAAAAAGCGAGCTTGTAAGCTCTTTTTG
>DUOL01000229.1 GCA_012838875.1 Bacteroidales bacterium
CCTACAACTACAGGAAATTTGGTGCATATCCTGAAATAGATTTATAGGTTATGGCAAGAAAAACAAAGAAAAGTCGCAGATTGAGGTCTTCTCCGATAGTAATTATTGGGGAAGGTCTTACTGAACAATATTATTTTTCACATCTTCGTTCTTTATACAATTTTAACTATACTATAAAACCTTATTTTTTTGGTACAACTTCATTAAAAGATATAGATAGAAAAGCCAGAGAAGTTATTACAGGTGGTGGAGTTGCCGTATGTGTATTTGACTCAGACGTTTCGGAACGTAACGAAAATGAAAAGAAAAAATTGGAACAACTTCGTAAAAAATATGAAAAAGAGGAAAACATCATTTTCTGTGATAGCTTACCGTCTATTGAGTTTTGGTTTTTATTACATTATTGCAATACTAATAAATATTTCAAGGATTCTAAATCGGTTGAGAGAGAATTGCGAAAATTTATAGTTCAATACGAAAAGAAAAAAGTTTTCTTAGAAAAAGAAAAATGGGTTGCTGACTTATGTGCAGAGAATAAAATGAAATTAGCTCAACAAAGAGTAGAAATTTTTTCTAAGGAAAAAGGCTCTTATTCTAATATTTATAAGATTTTTAAAATCATAATAACAAAACAATGAACATTATAGCTGAATTCCACATAGAACAATTTGCAATTTCTTTGTTCAAAGAACTTGGTTACGACTATATCTATGCTCCAGATATAGCTCCCGATGGAGAAACACCAGAAAGAGAATCCTACGAGCAAGTTTTATTGCTTGGTCGTCTTAAAAATGCTGTAAAACGCATAAATAAAACCATTCCAGACTATGCACAAGACGAAGCAATAAAAACAATTCAGCGTATATCTTCTCCAGATTTAGAAACTAATAATGAAACTTTTCACAGGCTATTAACAGAAGGTATTCCTGTAACAAAACGAGTGGACGGAATAGACCGTGGAGACCGTGTTTGGATTATAGATTTTAAAAATCCATACAATAATGATTTTGTTGTTGCCAACCAGTTTACAATAGTTGAAAACAATCAAAACAAACGTCCCGATATTATTTTGTTTGTAAATGGTATTCCGTTGGTAGTAATTGAGTTAAAAAATCCAGCAGATGAAAAAGCTACTATTCGTTCGGCATTTAAACAAATTGAAACTTATAAGGCTATAATTCCAAGTTTATTTACCTATAATGGTATTGTTGTTATTTCAGATGGTTTAGAAGCTAAGGCAGGTTCTATTTCATCAGGTATGAGCAGGTTTATGTCATGGAGGTCGGCAGATGGAAAATCAGAGGCACCACATTTGGTAAGTGAATTAGAAACTCTTATTTTGGGTATGCTCAATAAAGAGACATTGCTTGATTTAATTCGTCATTTTATTGTTTTTGAACAAACAAAACGTGAAGACCCAAAAACAGGAACTAATACTATATCCATAGTTAAAAAACTTGCTGCGTACCATCAATACTATGCTGTGAACCGTGCAGTAGAATCAACATTACGCGCAGCTGGCTATAATTCCCCTCCTTTGGAGGGGTGGACAGCGCAGCTGGACGGGGTGGTTTCTTCCCCTCCTCTGGAGGGGTGGTCGCAGACCGGGGTGGTATATTACCCTCCTTTAGAAGACACTCAAACACAATCTGACGAAATGATTGCAGATTCAAAAGGTATTTATCGTAACTCTCAAAATTATTTTGAACTTCCTTATAATCCGCAGCTAAAAGAACGTGCTAGAGCATTACGTCAAGCTGGAAACTTATCAGAAGTGCTTTTTTGGAATCAGGTTAAAAATAAACAATTTAAAGGATATGATTTTGATCGCCAAAAAATAATTGGAAACTACATAGTTGACTTTTATTGTAGTAATTGCAATGTAGTAATAGAGATAGATGGAAGTAGCCATGATAATAAAGTAGAATATGATGCAAACAGAGATGCTTATTTAGAAAGTTTGGGATTAACAATTATTCATATTCCTGTAGAAGACGTATTGCATAGAATGGATGTGGTTATGGATATGCTTTTTGATCACCCTGCCCTGCGGACACCACTCCAAATAAAAGGAAAAAATAGAAACGACGAAAACCTAGTACAAGAACCTCCAGAAAATTACGGTTTACCTGGAGTAAAAAAACAGCCTATTGGAGACCGCAAAGGCGGTGTAGTTTGGCATACACAAGGTAGTGGGAAATCGCTTTCAATGGTTTTTTATGCAGGAAAAATTGTGCTGGCAATGAATAATCCTACAATTGTTGTAATAACCGACCGTAACGATTTGGACGACCAACTTTTTGATACATTTGCGGCATCTAAACAATTATTACGTCAAGAACCAGTGCAAGCCGAAGATAGAAATCATCTGAAAGAACTTTTAAAAGTTGCATCAGGCGGTGTAGTTTTTACAACCATTCAGAAATTTCAACCTTATGAAGGAAATGTTTATGAATTGCTTTCTGACCGTGAAAATATTATCGTAATTGCTGATGAGGCACACCGCACGCAATATGGATTTAAAGCAAAAACTATTGACGATAAAAATGAATCAGGAGATGTTATTGGCAAAAAAGTAGTTTACGGTTTTGCAAAATATATGCGTGATGCTTTACCAAATGCAACCTATTTAGGTTTTACAGGCACACCTATTGAAAGTACTGATGTAAATACTCCAGCAGTCTTCGGCAATTACGTAGATGTTTATGATATTGCCCAAGCTGTTGAAGATGGAGCAACTGTCCCAATTTATTACGAAAGTCGTTTGGCAAAAGTAAATTTGAGTGAAGAAGGTAAAAAGTTGGTTGAAGACTTAGACGAAGAACTCGACCAAGAGGATATGACAAATACTCAAAAAGCAAAAGCCAAATGGACACAATTGGAAGCATTGGTAGGTAGCGAAAACCGAATTAACCAAATTGCAAAAGATATAATCGAACATTTTGAGCAAAGGCAAAGTGTTTTTGAAGGTAAAGCTATGATTGTTACTATGAGTCGACGTATTGCAGCCGATTTGTACGAAGCTATTATAAAACTAAAGCCTGAATGGTATTCAGATGAGTTAAATAAAGGTGTAATCAAAGTGGTGATGACTTCAGCTTCATCTGATGGACCTAAGATTTCAAAACACCATACAAGTAAAGAGCAACGCCGCATATTAGCTGATCGTATGAAAAACCCAGATGATGAATTAAAACTTGTTATAGTCAGGGATATGTGGCTAACAGGTTTTGATGTTCCATGTTTGCATACCCTTTATATAGATAAACCTATGAAAGGACACAATTTAATGCAAGCTATTGCAAGGGTAAATCGTGTTTATAAAGATAAACCAGGTGGTTTAGTTGTAGATTATTTAGGAATAGCAGCTGATTTAAAAAGAGCACTTTCGTTTTATTCCGATTCTGGAGGCAAAGGAGACCCAACTATTTTACAAGAAGAAGCTGTTCAGATGATGTTAGAAAAAATAGAAGTGGTGTCTCAAATGTTTAATGAATTCCCCTCCTCTGGAGAGGTGTCCGAAGGACGGGGTGGTTTTAATTACTATGATTATTTTAATGCTGAAACTTCCAAAAAACTTTCAATAATTTTAGCCGCCGAAGAACATATTTTAGGTTTGGAAAATGGAAAAAAACGATATATAAATGAAGTTTCAGCATTATCAAAAGCTTTTGCAATAGCTATACCACACGAACAAGCAATAGATGCGAAAGATGAAGTTGCTTTCTTTCAGGCAGTAAAGGCACGTTTGGTAAAATTTGATAATACAGGTTCTGGTAAAACCGATGAAGAAATTGAAACAACTATACGTCAAGTAATCGACAAAGCATTGGTAACTGAAAAAGTAATAGATATTTTCGATGCTGCAGGAATTAAAAAGCCTGATATTTCAATACTCTCAGAAGAATTTCTCTTAGAACTAAAAGGAATGGAACACAAAAACATTGCTTTTGAAGTATTGAAAAAAATCCTAAACGATGAAATAAAATCAAGGGCAAAAAAGAACTTTGTTAAAAGTAAGACTTTAAAGGAAATGTTAGAAGAATCCATAAGAAAATATCATGCTAAAATTATTTCAGCAGCCGAAGTAATAGAAGAATTAATAAAGCTAAGCAGAGACATCGTTAAGATAGACAGCGAAGCGAAAGAAATGGGGCTAACAGATTTTGAATATGCTTTTTACACAGCTGTTGCAGAAAATAAAAGTGCAAAAGAGTTAATGGGAAAAGAAAAATTAAGAGAACTTGCTGTAGTTCTTACAGAATCAATTAGAAGGAATGCAACTATTGATTGGACAATTAAAGAAAGTGTAAAAGCAAAATTAAGAGTTACAGTAAAAAGACTTTTAAGAAAATATGGTTATCCACCAGATATGCAAATGCTTGCAACTGAAACTGTATTGGCACAAGCAGAATCGATTGCAAACGAATTAGCAAATGAATAATAAATAAAATATTCAACATCTAAAACCACAAACGAGCCTTATGAGCCAAAAATTTGTGAAAAAAAATCACTTCCTCCAAAATATTTTTGCAAAAAAGTAAATAATAATTTACCTTTATGCTAAATATTTAATTAGATGTAGTGTTCGAAATTATATAGACTTTAGCATGAAAAAACTTAATAAAAACATCAAAATTATAGTTGAAAAAACTGACACTGGTTTTTCAGCTTATTGCGAAGAATATCCAATTTTTACAACAGGAAGAACAGTTTCTGAATTGTTAAATAACGCATTTGAGGCAACTCAACTTTATTTTGAAGACCAATTTGAAGTTTCGCATAATAATTTGAATTTTGAAATTGATTTTGTACAATTCTTTAAATACTATAAAGTTATTAACGCAAAGTTTTTAGCAGAAAAAATTGGAATGAACCCAACATTGCTATCGCAATATGTGCAAGGACATAAAAAACCTTCCGAAAGTCAAACAGAGA
>DUOL01000230.1 GCA_012838875.1 Bacteroidales bacterium
GACGCGGCGGCAAAAAAGCGAGCTTGTAAGCTCTTTTTGCCGCTTTGCGTCCCCACGGCTCCCGCCCGCGGACTTGGAACCGAAGACCGACCCGTGAGCGACAGCGAACGGGGCACGCCCTAATAAAAATTATAGAGAAATCTATTCTCGTAATGATGTTTTGAACTCGTCTTTTGATAACGAAGAAAATGAAAAACATAAACTTTTGTCCATGCGTGACTACCTAAAGAAGTAATGGAAGAGGATTTTAAAAACCTCTACGGGAAAAAATATTGGATAATTATGTGAAAATATTAGAAAGCAATATGGGAATGTTGTATATTTGTTGCTTGAAATTGTTAAACTACTAACGGCGATTTGTGATAAGATGAAGGTGGTTATTGAAATAGGCGAATTGGGCATAATTAGCGGGGTGCGAAATGGGGAAGAAGTTAGTAATCAAATGAAGAAGTCGATAGAGCAAATTAAAAGTTACTTTAACGGAGAAATTACAGAATAAAAACCTATATAAGTTAAATTTAAAAATATAAATAAAATGACAGAATTATTAGAACAATATCCTTTCCTTTTGCCCTTGATGATTTTCTTCGGGCGTATTTGTGACGTTACCTTGGGGACGCTTAGAATTATCTTTGTTTCCAAAGGCAGAAGAACGATAGCTCCGATTATCGGTTTCTTTGAGGTGTTTATTTGGATTGTGATTATTTCGCAGATTTTAGCACGAGCTAATGATTTAGTATCTTACCTTTCGTACGCAGCGGGCTATGCAACAGGCACTTATGCAGGCATGCTCATAGAGAGCAAATTGGCTTTTGGGGTGTTGCTCTATCGAGTTTACACCCGAGAGAGTGGTCGCGGATTGGTAACGAGGCTTAGTGAAAACGGATTCGGGGCGACTTTGGTGCATGCCGAAGGGTCGGTGGATAAAGTAGATGTGATAGAGACGATAGTGTCACGCCAGAAGATGAAAAATGTAGAGTCGCTAATCAACGATTTTGACGAGCATGCCTTTTACGTAACCGAAGATGTCCGCACGGCTCAAAACGGCATCTTCCCAAAAACCGCCAACATCTTCCAAAGATGGAGACCGGGGAAATAAAAATATATCTGAACAATTTCTTGTTAGACTTTTATTAACTTTACAATTAGTGTTCTAAAAAATTAAACAAAAATTCAATTCTGAAAGTTATAAAGGCGGGTAACCGTTGTTTTCTACTTTGATTGTGGTAAAGCTCAACAAATACAACTTCTATAAAAATGAAACAAATCATACTAATTTTAATTTTGGGATTCATCGCTTACGGATTGTTTTTCTATTTTAAACCGTCGAAACCGCTTGATGAATCTGTAATAATTGATAAAATCGTAGTAACCAAACATAAACGCACCCTTGCCTTGATTTCAAATAATGAGATTGTAAAAACGTATAAGATTTCGTTAGGGAAAGTTCCAAAAGGAGCTAAAGAGTTTGAAGGAGATAAAAAAACGCCCGAAGGATTATATATCATCAATGATAAAAATCCGAACAGTAAATGCCATAAGAATTTAGGGATTTCGTACCCAAACGAACAAGATATTGAGCATGCAAAAAAAATGGGAAAAAGTCCTGGCGGATTGATAAAGATTCACGGAATGCTAAACGGATATGGATGGCTTGGTAGATTTCATTTATTCCGTGATTGGACTGCAGGCTGTATCGCAGTAACGGACAAAGAGATGGATGAACTTTACGAAAATGTAAAAATTGGCACACCGATAGAAATTAAACCGTAGATAGAATTCTTCTAAAATTGTAAAATATGATTTATCAGGGCGTGCCCCGTTCGCTGCCGCTCACGGGTCGGTCTTCGGTTCCAAGTCCGCGGTCGCAAGCGTAGCGAGGGGGCACGCCCAGATTAAAATTAAAATTATTTTTATCACCTAAAAGATAGATGTCAAGAATCAGCTATTAATAATCCTTGACGCAACGGAGACTAAAAGCACTTCTCGCATCCTCACCTGTCCCATAGTAAATGCCCGTTTCACTATATGACATACCTCTATATTTCCCTGAACTGCTTGTCCAAAAACGGGCTGCCGAATTTTGGGAGACATTAGGATAATAGTAGTGCGTATGCCAACTAGTATTATTATATACACACGTGTAGGAATAGCCGGTTTGAGAATCAGTATTAAAATAAGAATTACCATAAGAATTATAATACACATAGCCTGCCGGAATCAATGAAAAGTCGGTAGTATTAAAACCGGTAGTATCAGTAGTCCAATAACCGGGAGTAAATGAGTTATTGGTATAAGTTGACCATATTTCCGGTTTTGAGAGAGCTTTTGCCATAGTTCCTCGCCAGCCCGTATTGGAGCAATTGACATCAATACCTGGGTTTAGCGTATTTTCCAGTTCACACCACTCGGTACTACTTGGTACATGCCAACCGTAAGGACAAATTCCTAAAATGCCGCTAGGATTATTATCACTGGAACCCGCTCCTTTCATAACGGCATTCCAAGTGTAAAGCAGACCACGCGTTTCCTTTGTTACAGAATCGTTTCCTGAAAAGTAGTAACAAGATGAGTTGTTTTGAGTATGCGTATTCTGTCCGGAGGGATTTTGTGCCGTATTAACAGGTATCGGCACCACATTCCCATCGGCATATCTAGTCGTTCTTAAATTTTCTTTGAGCCAACATTGCCGCCCAATATAGACGGTATTATAGACATTTCCATCAATATCCGAGACTGTTCCACAGTGCGTAGGCGTAGTAATAGTTAAAACATTCCCGTAGGAAGTCCCTACGCTGTTCGTAGCGTACGCTCGAACATAGTACAGCGTAGCCGATTTTAAACCGGAAATAAGGCTTATGAAACTGCCCACGCTTGAACCGTCCGTAGTATGATTATTTCCAATAGAGGGAAAGGGATTCGAAGAACTCCAACAAACGCCACTTGAGATAATGCCTGTTGTTCCAGGGTCCGTAATTGTAGCTAATACATTGAGCGTGAAGCCGGTAACATTAAAAATGGAATCCGTAACAATAGTAGGAGGAGTATTTTGATTAAAAATGGTAGAATACCATTGAGGTACTCCATTAGGATTGAGCGTTAAGACCTGACCTGCACTTCCAACAGGAACGATATGCCACGAACTGTCGGTAGCATCCCAATATAATAAATCGCCGGTGAAAGAACCATCGGGCGGACGGTTGATTAACCGATTATAATCGGCAGAACCGCTAAAAAATGCATACGGAACGGTTACCAATTGTTGTCCGCCATCTATGGTGTATTGTGTCCCACCACTTAGGTCAAATTCACTTTTAATATAGTAGTCGTTATTACTCCACTCAATGTCCTCCATTCGACTCCCCGGATTCGGTACACCATCGCCGACAGAAAGTGTAAGTAAGCCGTTATGATTGGTCGTTGCCAAATGGCGCTCAATATAGACGGGCGTCCCATTTAATGACGACTTAACAATACTAATTCGCACACCAATTTGCTGATTAACCACTAAATTATTCTGAGCGTCTCGAACAACGACTTGATAGGTCATTTTTTGCGGTGGCTGCGCCTGACTAAAATTGGTAAAAAATAATCCTACCAATAAAAGCAACCCTAAATTTAAAACACGTTTTATCATAATATTATATTTCTAAGTTTCTATATTAAACTTCAAATTTTTAATTCTTCACACAACGAACACTTAATGCATAGACATTACCACGTGTAGAATGCCCCACCCCGGACTCATTGTAACCAAAATAACGAAAACGGATACCGGAAGTAGATGTCCAAAAATGGGCTTCTTTATTAAGATTATAAAAATAGGGAGATGAATAATAGTAATATCCGCCGGGTAAGGCTGAAAAGCCGCTGGTATTAAAGCCTGTAGTATCTGTCTGCCAATAACCCGGAGCAAACATATTAGCGGGATACGATGTCCACTCCTGCGGTTTCGTTAATTTCTTTGCCATTGAGCCGCGATATCCTGTGGAGCTACAAGTAACATCAATACCGGGTTCAATATAATTTTCCAATTCGCACCATTCGCTATTGCTCGGCACGTGCCATCCTGAAGGACAAATTCCTTGTATACCGCTCGGATTATTATCACTGGACCCGGCGCCATTCATCACCGCAGCCCAAGTGTATAGAAGTCCGAATTTATTCACATTATCGTCTGAATTGCCATATCTAAAATAGTATTTATCGTTATAATCTCCCATATACCCTTGAGAAATTGCTGCTCCGTTGGAGTAGTGTTTAGTTTTCAGGTTCTCTTGCATCCAGCATTGAGCGCCAATATAGACGGTATTGTAAATATTGCCGTCATAATCCACTACATTACCACAATGAGTGGGTGTTGTAAAACTAATCGGAGCGCCGTACGCCGTACCGCCGGCATTAGTAGCGTACGCCCGCGCATAAAAGGTTGCTCCCGAAGTTAAATTTGTGGCAATGCTAACAAAAGTTCCAATGCTTGTACCATCCGTTGTGTGCGAATTGCCTATTGAAGGGAACGGTGTCTGACTCCAACAAATGCCGCTTGCAATAATTCCTGTACTGCCGGCGTCCAAAATCGTAGCACGAACATAGGCTGTTCGTCCCGTTATATCATAAACGCTATCGGTTCTAATACTGGGCATCGTGCCTAAGTTTCCGCCGGGAGTTGTCCACGTAGGAATTTGGTTGTTACCCATAGTTAAAAATTGTCCTTCCGAGCCTGCCGGGATAATCGTCCAGTCGCTGCCGTCCCAATAAAGAATGTCTCCCGGGTTATTTCCTTCGGGTCGGTTGGTTAAATGATAATAGTCGGCACTATCGGCATACGCCGCTTCTGCTGCAAAAAATGCATACGGTACGCTCATCAATTGCTGAACTCCTAAAATCGTATAGTTCGTACCTCCTGTGATGTCAATATCCGTTTGAAGAAAAAAATCACTCTGCGACCACGGAATATCGGAAAAAGGAGTTGTTAATTGAGGCACGCCCGCGCCAATTTCTATGGTCATCAACCCATTGCTATTGGTTGTTGTAGTATGCGTTTCAATAAAAATGATAGGACCAGTTGCACTATACTGCCGAATGCTCACTTTAACACCCACTGCTTGATTAACGACTAAACTATTCTGTGCGTTACGAACAACCGCCTGATAGCTCATTTTTTGCGGTGGTTGCGCATAAATATCATTTCTACTTAAAAATAAAATTGAAATAATAAAAAGTAAATAATAAAAATATTTTGGCATATCTTTTAAATTAAAATGCATAATTGATTACTCATTTTTAATACAGCGAACACTATGAGCATAAAAATAGTTAGTTGAATAGTTGTAACTTCTATAATCAGAATTAACTCCGGAGCTACTGTAGACAAGCGACCGAAATCTCGGATAATAAGTATCATTATTATAAACGGAACATGTCCACCAATATCCTGAACTCTTAAGCGCACTATAACTATAAGTATACGGAGAGGGACTTGTATAACTGCTATAATAGCCTGAGGGTATAGCAGAAAAACCGCTACTGTTAAATCCGGTTGTATCCGTATGGTAGTAGCCAGGTGCTAAAAAATTGGTTCCATCTGCATACCAATGTTGGGGCAGCGCCAATTTTTTCGCCATGGAGCCTCTATAGCCACTTGTGC
>DUOL01000231.1 GCA_012838875.1 Bacteroidales bacterium
ACGCTGGGGACGCTGCCGCAAAAAAGCGACCGGCGGAAGCTCTTTTTGCGGCTTTGCGACCCCACGTTGCCCGCCCGCGTACTTGCAGCCGTACGCCGACCCCGAGCGAAGCGAGGGGACACGCCCTAATTATAATTAAAATGATTTTTATCAGACTAAATAAAACATAAATCAGAATTCTCACTCTCTTAAAAGATATTTTTTCTTGTAATACCTCCCAAATGATAAATTTTAAAAATTCCTTGCAAAGATGTAGATTTGTAAGAGAAAAAATTATAATTTTGTAGCTAAGAAGAATATGTTAAATAGTAATTTATACGGAAATCAAATGACAGTAAAAGATTTAATGGAAGCGTTGGATTTAACGCTTTTTAACAGTGAAACGAGTCTCGATAGAGAGATAAAAGGAGGTTATGTATCTGATTTATTGAGCGATGTGATGGGCTTTGCGAAAGAGGGAGAGGTTTGGGTAACGCTACAAACTCATAAGAATGTGGCGGCGATTGCTTCGCTGAAGGAACTTGCCTGCGTGATTATTGTGAAAGGCGGTAAATTTGACGATGATACGTTGCGACATGCGGAAGAAGAAGGGATTCCTATGTTAGGGACAAAATTGGAAACCTTTGAGATTGCCGGGAGAATTTATCAACTTCTAAACGCAAAACCATAGCCGTGAAGCAATTTAAGGCTGATTTGCATATTCATACATTGTTGTCGCCCTGCGGGGATTTGGATATGACACCGGGCAATATTATTGAGCAAGCCCGCATAAAAGGACTTGATATTGTTGGAATTACCGACCATAATTCGACCTTGCACGGGGAATTGACAAGTTATTATTCTACGCAACGTGATGTTTTTGTGTTGTGTGGGGCGGAGGTTACAACAAAAGAGGAAGTGCATTGCCTTGCCTTTTTCGAGAATTTCTCGAAATTGAAAATCTTTCAGTCTTATATTGATGAAAATTTGCCGGATATTCCTAATTCACCCGATTTTTTTGGAGATCAAGTTCAAATAGATAAAGATTTGAATATCATTTATGAAGAACCCCGTTTACTTACCTCAGCGCTGAACGTAAATATTGAGGAGGTGGCGTTGAAAGTGCATGAATTAGATGGTATTTTTATACCCGCCCATATTGATAAATCGAAAAATAGCATTCTTTCACAATTAGGATTTATTCCCTTTGATTTACAGTACGAGGCGCTTGAACTTTCAAAATTCGGTGATGTCGATAAAATTAAAAAGGAGCATCCTTATTTACAAAACTGCACCTTTCTTCGTAGTTCCGATGCACATTTCCTTGAAGATATAGGTACTTCTTTTTCGATTTTTGAAATGGAAACACGTTCGTTTGAGGAGATTAAAATGGCTTTAAAACAACAAAATAATAGAAAAGTGATATTAGTATGAAAGATTTTTCGATGCATATTTTAGACATTTTGCAAAATTCGATTGTGGCTAAAGCAACTAAAATAGAGTTTACTATTTTGAAAGAGAAGCAAAAAGATTTGCTAACCTTTATTTTTAAAGATAATGGCTGTGGAATGGACGCGGAGACGGTGGAACGAGTTACGAATCCCTTTTTTACAACGCGAACAACTCGGAAAGTGGGTTTGGGATTGCCCTTACTGAAGCAGAACGCCGAGATGACGGGCGGCACGTTTTCTATTTCATCGGTACCTCAACAAGGCACTATTGTGACGGCAACTTTTAGTTTGTCACATATCGATTTAAAGCCGATGGGTGATGTTGCAGGTATCTTGGTTTTGACCATTAGCTCCCACCAAGATATTCATTTTATTTTCACTCATAAGACTGATGATAACGAGTTTGTATTTGATTCGCAAGAGGTAAAAGAAGCTCTTGACGGAGTTTCAATGCAAAATCCTGAAATCATGAGCTATTTGAAAGAGATGATTGAAGAAAATATTACTTAGTGCTGTGGGCGGAGAACTCTTCCTTTTTTGATTTTTCAAGAACATTAAGTGCGACAATGCAGGCAAAAGCCGCCCAAAAGGGTAAGGCTAGCTTATCGGTATCTAAAAAATTGTTTAAAATTCCGTGCGTATAGTACGAAATTAACGCCAATAACAACGAGAGAGAAAGAATTTTTATTTCGGGTTGTGCACTTTTGACGTAAGTGCTGATGCCATAGTAGATGATGAGAATAAGTAAAGCAATAACTGTCAATAAGCCGATTAATCCCGTTTCGACGCAGGGACCGATAAATTCACTGTGCGCGTTTCCGCCGTCTCCGAAATTGGTCGTGATAATGGTTTTATACGTAGATTTTTGGTACGGGGCGTACAAAAATTGATAAGTGCCTGGTCCCCACCCCATCATAGGACGTTCTTCTATCATAGAGAATGCCGCTACCCACCGATTAAGACGTTCAACATTAGAGGCATCGGTTGAAATGTTAGTGATGGAAGCAATGTGTTCCGATAAATTCCCGGAGGAGTCTTGTGAATTTCGGGACATTTTATAGAGAATATCATCGGCAAAGTAGTAAAAACTCCCCACCACCAATGCGATGCCGACAATGAGCCACGATAATTTGATTCTTAATTTCAATACGAGCCAAACGCCGGCTGCCGCTACAAAGCTTATCCACGCCGCACGACTGTACGAAAATAGTAATCCTACTAAAAAAATAGTTGCGAAACCAATGTATAATAGTCGTTGCCACCCTTTTATATTGGGCAAAAATATCATGCCAAGGTAAATGAATGCAAAGAATGCCGTAATAGCCCCGTATGCCGTATGGTCGTTGTAAAAAGGTTTCATTATCCAATGCAATTCGTGCTCACCAAAGCCGACAGCCATTGATTTATAAGTTGTAATGAGTACTACAATCGCTAAACTAAAAGCATAACAATTGAAGAAAATAATCCATTTCTTAATATCCGTTTTCATTATTTGTAATAATACAAAATAGGAAGAAACGATAAACCATATCTTAGAAGCTAAAAACTTGAAAGAAACAAGTGGAATTTCACTTGTAATAGCAGTGATTAGCAACCATGAAAGGTAGATGTAAATAGCTATAGAGACGGGGTGTTTTATAAACTCTCTATTTAATTTCAGGTCATATAAAATTCTAAAAAAGAAGAGAAGTGTAAGCGAAATCATGATAAGTTCGCTCGGTAGTGAAAGTCCTAAATTTAGTTTCTCATCGGCTATCGTAATGGATAGTGGCGTTACCAGAGCCATTCCATAAGCTAAAATATCTACGCGATAAATAAGTAAATAGAGAACTACAAAGGCAAGTGAAATATAGGAAAAAATAAACCATTCTTTTGCGATAGCTATAGTATTAAGCAACACAAACAGAATGACAATACTAAATCTTATATATTTATATTTTTGCATTCTCATTTTTTCTCTTCAAAAACTGAAAAATTAATTCTCTTCACATTTTTTTTTTGGAGAAGTCGAAATGGAATTTTTGATATTTTCAACAAAAAGAAGTATCATTAAGGAGAAAATAAAGGTTATGACGGCAGAAGTGATAATAATCATCAACCGTTTTGGATATGCTTTTTTATCGGCTACAATAGCTTTTTGCACAACGAATTTAACAGGAAGAAGACTTTCCATGTCAGCTTTAGCATCCATCATTTTAGATTTGCAAAGAACTTCATATTCTCTAAAAAGTAGTAATTTCTCTCTAATTGTTACAGCTTTTTGTCCATATTTTGAAAGTTTTTGCAACTCATTTTGCAGTCTATTTTCCGCCCCTTTATTACCTTGCGCCACGGCGATAGCATATTGCTGCATAATACGTTCCGATTGACTTTCGAAGTCATAGACACCTTCTTCCATAATTACTTTTAAGGAATCGTCAAGTCTGTCAATTTCAGCGTCAATTTCCGTTAGTTGTTTTTTTAGGAGATAGTAAGCGGCTTCAGCTCTTCCTCGGTCAATACGATTTTTTATTTCGTCTAGTTCATCTACGATAGCGTTAGCCATATCGGCAGCCACGATGGGGTCAACGTCCATAACATTGATAGAAATTGCCCCGTATTGCGTTCTTTTAATGACGCAATTATTATCAAATGTCTTATATAGTTTCGTTTTCCACGCTTTTTTAGTTGAGTCGATATCGTAGTGAACAAGCAGATTAAATTTATCAATCATAGCATCTTTCATATCTTGGGAAAGTAGGATTTGCATCATTTGCTCCGTTTCGAGTTCAGTACCATACGCTTTGACATCAAGACGTTCGTTGTAATTTTGTTGATTAAGTAAAATTTGTGAGAGGGCATTAGTGCGGGGGGCGTAAATAATGGCTGTCGATTTATATTTTGGCTTGATTATCCACGGAGAAGAGAAGACAAAAGCCAAGACCGCGGCTAATAATGTAATACCTATCAATAAGCCTTTCCATTTCCAAATAAAAAGTATTAAATTGAAAGAATTATACTCGTTTCTATTTTTTTCCATTTTTTTAAATTTTATAATAAGTTATTATCCATTTTTATAACAATCAAAAAGTTGTTTTCTAATACTCTTCGGCTATAATTTCCCCTCTTGGATTTCGGACTGAGTATTTTGAAAAAGACTCGTCAGCATCGAAGCCGTCTCCGTAGCTAACGGAACCGTCAGATTTTGTATATCGAACCTCTTTGTCGGAGAAGATTTTCCGAGTATTTTTATCCCAGATAATCAGTTCGGTTTCAATAGTTTCATTTTTATTCAAATTGGTAAGGACTACATTGTCGCGCGCTTCCATTCTTCGGGACAACTCCTGATTTATGGCATAGTCAGCCGTGAGAATTGATTGTTCTTTTCCGTTATCATCAAAAGCAATTATTTTAATACCTTCGGGGCAGTCCATATAAGCAACGGAGACTTCGTTTCCTTCATAATATTTATTAAGCAGTGGTGTGTAAAGCACAAAACTTTTTTCTCCATTTTCCGTATAAATAATCTCCATCTGTTCAGCAGATTCGTCAGGATATTTCCCTTGATATTCTAACAATTCTGTAACTTCTAATTTTTCGGAACAAGAAACAAAAAGTACCAAACAGAGTGAAGTCAGAATGGTACTTTTTTTTAGTGAAATCATATTTTTTTATTGATAGGAAGTTATTATCTAATCAACGTAGATTCTTGTATCCAGCACCCAACAAAATAGGAGTTTCCTTTAGATAAACCTCTTACGAAGATATCTTCACTGGAAGGAAAACGCAATTTACTTCTCTTTTCATTAGCGTCAGCAGCTACTGACGGGTCAACAGCGGCGGCTTTATTATATTTATCTGCGGCAGCCCAATTATATGCGTAAGGTAGCATGTCGCCTCCGGAGCAACGAGTTCCTGATTGTGCATATAAATCACCTATTAAAATATATGCTTTTCCGCAATTAGGATGAATTTTTATTGCATTTAACGCTGCTTCACGTGCTTTTCCGTATTCTGTCGTTAATAAATAAGTTAAGCCTAACATATAGTATGCGTTAACTTTTTGTTCGTTCGTTTCGTACAGACTAATCGCTTCGTTGTAATAATCAATCGCTTTATCGGATTCGTTGTTAGATAAAGATAAATTACCCATTAAATAAGCAGTTTCAGCAGTCGGATTGGCTTTATGAACAATTTCTAACGCTTCAATGAAAATAGGCGAGGACATACAGCCACGTTTATACATTGTTAAAACTATCTTGTTTAATGCAGGAATGTTATCTTTGACATCTTCAAATTTTTTACCGTAAACTTGTTCTAAAACGTTGCAAGGAGCGTACGGAGTGAATTTTGCTTCAATATTGGTCATTACCTTTCTATACATATCCACACGCTTCATTTCTGCAGCCGTATCACCCGAAAAACGTTTAAATCGTTTATCATACTCTAATTTATCTATCTGTTCTTTTTCAAAAGCTTCGTTTAAATTATCCAGCAACTCAAGCACCTTTTCATATTTCTTATATGAGTTAATGATAGATTGCTCAATATATTCGTTAGCCCGTTCATACACCTCAATAATTAAAGTTGTATCTTGTTTGATTTTTACAAATTGTTCTGCCATTTGGAAATAAACGTCCCAGATATAAGGTTGTGTTTCAGCTTTTTCCATTTCTACTGACTGGGTGAACCACTCCATAGCTTGTTCATAATTATCATTACGATATCTCATTGTGTTAAAAGCTTTAGCACCAAGCCCACTGCCCATAGAGTAGCGATCTCCTTGATAAAGGTGGCGTACATCAAAACTCCAAAGTAGTGTGTCAATATAACGCTCTCTTTGAAGGGAATCTTTTTCCTCGCGAATTAAATTATCAAAAATATTTTGCGTATACGCCCACACACCTTGCCACGAACATGGACAAATATCAATAATTTTACGCCATGATTGATAAGCGTCTACATAATTTTTGGCTTCATAATAGACCCTGAAAGCACTTATATTTTCGAGACATCGCAATGAGTCTTCCGGCGTGTCTCCGTATCGGTTTTTACAACCGGTTTGCGCATTTATAAGCCCTAAAGATGTGAAGATAAAAATAAAGATGATTAATTTTCTCATTACTAACTGTTTTAATTTATATTGAACTAATTTAATCTAATTTTACTCGTTGATACCATTTTTCATGTAATATAAAATTAACGGATAATCTAATGAAATTTTCCGCAATAATATTTTTTTGCAAGCTCCCTAATTGACCGTATTCAAATAGTATATTGATAGCATGATTTGAACTTATTCCTTTTAAGGGAAGTCCCAGCCCGAAAGCAAGCGTATATTCATCAACCGTTTTTCCGTCAACTATAAAATAGCCTGTTGAATATTTTACACCGGTACGAATACTGATTCGTTTTAAATATTTATTTGATTGGGGGTTGGGGGTGAACTGAACACCTCCTTTTATTTCCCAACTGTTTTTTAATGAATCGGATTGATTCATTAATTTGAATTTTTCCCATTGATGCCAAGTAGCGTCCAACCCGATTAAAAAACGATTGGCATAATGGTATGAAGTGCCGGCGCCAATAGATTGCGGAATAATCATCCGTCCTCGTTTCCCATTTATATTCGAAATAATATCTTGTCCTATCATATTTTCGTAGCGTCCCTGAAAGATAGTAACGGTTTCATTTTTTCGTACTGATAAATAGAGACTATTTTCATAAATAGCGCCGAGACCTATGCGATGTTTTTCTTTTAAATTAAAAAAGTATTGAACTCCACCGCTCAGATAAATGCCGTTAACGTTCAGGGAATTGTCAATAGCACTGTTAAAATAATTACTACCTTCTATTTCAGCAATTCGAGTCGTTGCTAAGTGTCCGAACAGGTAGGAGGTATTTATTCCGACAGATAAACCTTTGTAAAGTTGAAAGGCATTACCCCAAAAGAGTTGTATAAGCCCGCCGTTACCTTTATAGGTGTAACTTATTTTTCCTATATGTTCATCTGTTTTGGAGTTTAAAATGGTGTAACCAAGGTCGCTAAATGGCAAAACTCCCACGCTGGTTCGCCAATGCCGAGTTACAGGAAGTCCGATAGCTAAATAAGCTGGACGGACAGAGTTGTTTTTTTGTGTTTTCGTTTCTGTTCGTAACGTAGTAAACAGAGCGTAAAATGAGGCATCAGCCAAAAATGTGAGAGAATCAAAAGCAACGTATGAGGCGGGATTTTTAAAATTGACAAAATAAGGGTTTTGTATAGCGTAAGAAATACCACCCATTGATTGCGAAGTAACAGACGTTCCGGAAGATAGTTTTCCTATTCCGAAACCGGAGTAAGGAGAACTAATCTCATTTTGTGCAAAACCTAGATTTATACAAAATAAAATTAGCAGTAGTAAAAATAGTTTATATATATATTTCATCTAAAGATTGATATCAAGAATTTTATTTAATCCGATTAGTACTAAATGAGGGGTGAAAAACAATCTGTTTTTCAACGCATCATTTAAAAATTCACCATCGCCCCCCGTTAAAAGTACTAACAAATCGGAATATTGATTTTTATAACGTTCTATCATTACATTTATTTCATTAATCGTCCCATTTATTACTCCACTTAAAATTGAATTTTCCGTACTATTTCCTATAAAAAAGTCAATGTTTTTTTTAGAAAGTCGTGGCAATTGAGAAGTGAATTCGTGTAAAGCACGAAAACGCATATCTAGGCCGGGAGAGATAGAACCGCCGCAATAATTTCCATTCTTATCAATAAAATCAGCTACAATACAGCTTCCGGCTTGGATGGATAAGACAGATTGATTGGGGTATAGCGAATGAGCGGCTACGGCGTTGGCTAATCTATCACTCCCCAAAGTTTGCTTATCTTCGTACTGAATTCTAATAGAAAAATCTAAATTTTGTGTAAAAGTTATAAAATGAGTTCTTAGCTTAAGAATATCGGTTATTTTCTGCTCATACGGTGCTACTGCCGAAATAATCGAGTTTTTTATAGGAAATTTATCTAAAAGCGGAGAGATGTCATTATATGATATGTTTTTAAAAGTATGAACGAAAAGAGGCTCGGGTTCGTGGTCGAAAAGAGCAATTTTCTGAAGACTATTTCCAATATCTATAACTAAATTCATCTTACCTGAATGAAATTTGATCTTTTATAATAAAAGCGCCGGTATAGGATAGGCGTATTTCTCGAAGTATTTTATAGGCTTCGAGTTTTGTTTTAAAATCTCCTACTCTCAACCTAAAATAGGGTTCTGAATAACTAACGTATGCAGGGATTTTTGGGAATTTTCTCACAAACTCGTCGTGTATTTCTTCTACTGTGTTTCGCGAATTTACACCCGCAGACGCAAATAACTGTATGCGAAAGCCATCTATCTCCTTTATTTTCTCCCAACTCTCTTTGTGCTTTATTTCTAACTCTTCAATCCCACTTTCGAGGTCATACGTAACGGTAGTTTGCGGAAATAAAGGAGTGTTTATCCATAAAAAAAAGAGTGTCAAATATAGGTATTTCATTTTTCTATTTTAGTCTTCAAAAATAGTAATTTTTATTTTAGCTTTTTAGTTTTATGTCAAAAATATCAGGTTTTATAAATAAATCAACTGTTCAAGGTAGAAAAATATAATGAAAAAGGATGTCCTTTATTGATGAACATCCTTTTTTTGGTGGGAGTTGACGGATTCGAACCGCCGACCCTCTGCTTGTAAGGCAGATGCTCTGAACCAGCTGAGCTAAACTCCCGAATGATTTAGAGGTTGCAAAAATACACCTTTTTTTCTTTAAAACTTCTTTTTTTCTTTTTTTTTCTCATTTTTTTCTTAATTCATTGAAATAGAAAATATTAAAATGCGAAACCTAAAGAAACAGTAAGAAAATTGGGTTTTGCCGACTTTTTATTACTAAAGAACGGGGTTATTGAATCTTTGTAAGCTATTTCGGTGTAAACAAAATAGAGTTTCATCGCTAATGAGACGGTCCACAACAGTTGATGTTGTGTAATGTTGTCGGCTGAATATCCGATATAGTTATTGCTGACTTGTAAAACCGGTTGATAGAGTATACCAACTGCGGGGATAATGGTAAATTTCTTAGCCGCAGGAATATAACCGACAGTTTTAACAGGTATTTGCAAATAACGTATTTCTACGACATCGCGTTTTATTGGGTTCCCCAAAACCATTGAGTGATAGTGCCCTTTGTGAAATCCGTAGCCAAATCCAATTTCGGCATAAATAATTTTCCCTAAGTGTACGAACCCGCCAAATTCAGCAGAAAATAACCGTTCTAATTTATCCGTATTAGAGTACAATCTCTCAATAGGAAAATTGTAACCTACACGAAAACCAAACGGAACAAGGGGCGTTTTATCCTTTTTTTGATCCAAATTTGCAGTGTAAGGACGCCTACGAGGAGGCTCGTTAGCATTTACGGAAGCCACGGAAGCTAACAAAAAACTTAGAAAGATAAAACCAAGAAGATGTTTTTTTTTCATGTTTGTAATTTTACTGAAACTTCTCCATTACCAAAAATCAGATTTTGTTCCGTAAAACATTCTATCTTGATAAAATGTCATATTTTTTTGCAAAGATACACGAATTTGTTTTTATTTGATTAAAATTTTTCTATTTTATCTTTTTTGAATTTCTGTTTTTAAATTAAGCTTTTTATGTTACCTTTGCAATTGCTAAATGAAATGAAAATGAAGTTAACATTTTTAGGTACGGGAACTTCGCAAGGCGTGCCAATTATAGGATGCAATTGTGAAGTTTGTGAATCAAATAATCCTAAAGATAAGCGACTAAGAACTTCAGCCTTTTTGGAAGTCGATAATAACTGTTTACTTATAGACCCCGGTCCCGACCTGCGTCAGCAGTTATTGCGACAAAAAATTACTCACATTGATGCAATATTAGTTACGCACGAACATAAAGATCATTTAGGAGGATTAGATGATATCCGCCCTATCAATTTTCTGATGAACAAACCAATGAACCTTTATGGGCTTAAAAGAGTAATGAAAATTATCGAAAAAGATTATGATTACGCCTTTAAGACGTTTAAATATCCCGGGGTTCCGAATTTAATTCTCAACCCTGTTTTTGAGGAGCCGTTTTTTATAAATAGCACACAAATTACGCCCATCTCTGTCAAACATTTAGCCCTACCGATTCTCGGCTATCGTATTTATGATTTTGCCTATATCACCGACGCAAGTTTTATTTCCGACAAAGAGAAACGAAAATTACAGAATTTAGACCTATTGGTTTTAAACGCATTGCGAATTAAGGAGCATTACTCACACTTTAATTTAGCACAAGCCTTACAATTAATAGAAGAACTTGCACCGGCACGTGCCTACCTCACCCATATTAGTCATGAACTCGGAAACCACGAAACAGTCTCAACACAACTACCGGAAAATGTCTTTTTAGGATACGACGGACTTGAAATACAAATATAGAAAATATGCCACTATCTGTTTTAAATAACCTGTTTTCATCGGTTCGAACCGGAAGCAGTCAGCCGACAAATAGCTTTGAAAGACGTTCCGTGTATCAACGAGATTTTGATAGAATTATCTTTTCTTCGGCATTTCGCCGACTGCAAAATAAAACGCAGGTTTTTCCTCTGCCCGGTAGCGTCTTAGTACACAATAGATTAACTCATTCTCTGGAGGTCGCCTCCGTAGGTCGGTCATTAGGGAATCTGGTCGGTCATAGAATTAGCGAGGAAATGAATAGTGCCTTGACCGAAGAGAGCCTACTTTTCTATAAATATGATTTTTATAATGTTTTAGCGTCCGCCTGCTTATGCCACGATATCGGCAATCCTCCGTTCGGACATGCAGGCGAAGATGCCATCGCCAATTTTTTTAGAAATAATAGCGAATTAAAACCATATTTTACGGAAAGTGAATGGGCGGATTATCTACAATTTGACGGAAATGCCAATGCTATACGCGTTTTAACGTACAGTCCGAAGCACCCGCGAGAAGGTGGGTTGCAACTTACGCACACCACGTTAGCCGCTATGGCAAAATATCCCTGCGAATCTATCGCTTCAGATAAAAAATACATTTATCGAAAGAAATTTGGCTTTTTTCAAACGGAAAAAGAACTTTTTTCAACTATCGCAAACTCAACGGCGATGCTTAATGTGAATGAAAATCCTTTAATATATTATCGTCACCCTTTCGTCTGGCTTGTTGAGGTTGCCGATGATATCTGCTACAATATTATTGATTTGGAAGATGCCCACCGATTGGGAATCATTGAGTTCGATGTTTGTTTCAACTTGTTGCGGCTGCTATTAAAGGAGATAGGACTTGATAATCAAGAGATAATTGATAAGAAGCTGGATTCCATTTACTACAAAAATGATAAAATTTCCTATTTACGCGCAAAAATCATTGCGGCGTTAACTAACTATAGCGCAGAGGTTTATATAAATCATTTACCCCTTTTCCTCAATGGAAATTTTCCGCAATCTATTTTGGATACCGTTGTTGCGAAATCGGAAGCTTTGAAGCAGATTATTCATTTTTCGATTGAAAATGTTTATAATCATGTGCAAGTCGTTGAAATTGAGAATGCCGGCTACAATATTATGGGTGAGTTGTTGTCCTTTTTCATTCCTTCGGTTCTCCGTACGCCCGAGCAGCGAAATAGTTATGATAAAAAGGTAATTCGTCTATTGCCCTACCCCTATAACTCTGAAAATAAGGACGTTAAGCTAAGGGTGCAAGGCGTGGTGGATTATATTGCGAGCATGACCGATGATTTTGCTACCAATCTTTACCGCCGTATTAAGGGAATTGACATGGGAATGAAGTTTACGGAATAGCACTATTTTAAAGTCTTTCTTCATAATTTTAATTTTCTTTGGGGCGTGTCCCCTCGCTGCGCTCGGGGTCGGCCTCCGCCTACAAGTACGCAGGAAGGAGCTATGAATAGCATAGTCGAAAAAGGAGCTTCTAAAGTCGCTCTTTTTCTCCTTGCTCTTCAAAGCTCCTTCCTTTGCGGGCTTTTCGGCTACGTCCTCACGCACGCAAGTTGCTTGTACCGTCTGCAACTTCAAAGTTGTGGCAATTGATTGGAGAGAGAGGGCATGCATGTCCTCTCTCTCCCGCGTGAGGCGCTTAGGTGGAAAGCCCGCAAGGGCGGAAGCCGCTGGGGACGCAGCGGCAAAAAAGCGAGCTTGTAAGCTCTTTTTGCCGCTTTGCGTCCCCACGGCTTGTGCCCGCG
>DUOL01000232.1 GCA_012838875.1 Bacteroidales bacterium
CTTGCCGATTAACCACTAATTGATTGTTTGCATCGCGTACTACCGCCTGATAACTCATCTTCTGCGGCGGTTGAGCTAAAATATGTAACGTGCAAAAAATGCCAATTAGGAAAAATATTGTTTTTTTAATATTCATAATATTTATAATTAACTATAAATCAATTTTTTAAGCAGCGAACGCTCATGGCATAACTATAATCATCGTCACTAGTTGTTATGCCTGAATTAATCCCGGTTTCAGAATAGCTAATCTGTCGATAGCGATATTGATAACTTCCGGTGGAGGTACAAGACCACCAAAAACCATAGTTATTTAGACCATCAAAACTTTCATAGTTATAGCTGTATCCACTATAATAGAAGAATCTTACATATCGTCCGCCGGGGGTGGCAGAAAATTCGCTTGTATTAAATTCTGCCGTATCGTTACGCCAATAGCCTGGGGCAAAGGAGTTAGACGGATAGCTACTCCAATATTGAGGTAACGCCATCTTTTTCGCCATCGTCCCACGATAACCGGAGGTGCTGCAACTACCGTCAATACCGGGTTCTAAGTAATTTTCCAGTTCACACCATTCAGCGTGACTGGGTAAATGCCAACCGGAAGGACAAATTCCTTGTATTCCGCTCGGATTATTAGTGCTGGCTCCTGCACCATTCATAATGGCAGCCCAGGTGTATAGTAGACCATGTTTTGAAACATTACTTGTATCTTCATCGTAAATAAAATAGTATCCCGAATGTCCATCACTTCCTAAAACTCCCTTGCTGATAGCAACCCCGTTGGAGTAGTGTTTCGTTCTCAAATTTTCCTTCATCCAACACTGATTTCCAATGTAAACCGTGGCATATTGATTGCCATCCCAATCCGTAACTGTTCCACAGTTAGAAGGAGTTACAAAACTGAGCGGTGCTCCGTAGGAAGTGCCAATGCTATTGGTGGCGTAAGCACGAATATAATACATCGTGTTGGGCGTTAAATTGGTTATAAAACTAGTAAAACTACCGATTCCCGAACCGTCCGAAGTGTGATTATTCCCGAGTGAAGGATACGGATTAGTGCTACTCCAGCAAACCCCGCTGGCAATGATACCCGTTGTTCCTTGGTCGATAATTGTAGCGTCTACGTGCGTTGTTGTACCGGTGAAATCAAAAATCGAGTCCGTTGTGATTGTCGGGGGGAAGTTGTTATTAAAACTTTGTGTGTACCAAAGAGGAATTCCGTTCGGTCCCATGGTTAGCACTTGCCCTGTCGAGCCGGGCGGTAAAATGTGCCACGCAGAATCTGTCGTGCTCCAATAGAGAATATCGCCGTCACGAGTACCGTCAGGAGGACGATTATCAAGGTTTAAGTAATTACCGCCACCGGCGTAGAGCGCATAGGGAACGGAAATAAGCTGTTCTGTCCCTACGATAGAATAATTTTGCCCCCCCGTAAGGTCAATTTCACTTTTAATGTAGTAATTATCTATACCCCAGTCGATTGTCGAAAAATCTGTTCCCGGTGAAGGCGTCCCCGTGCCGACTTGTAACGAAAACAGACCGTTACTATTTGTTGTTACTTGATGCAGTTCCTCATATACCGCCACGCCGCCCATCGCATGCTTAATAATGCTAATCTTCACCCCAATTTGTTGATTAACAGCTAATTGATTATTGGCGTCACGTACTACCGCCTGATAACTCATTTTCTGCGGAGGTTGAGAAAATGCCATAGAAAAAAATAGTAGTGCAAAAACGTTAAGAAAAAATATTTTTTTTAATCCCATATTTTGATGTTTAACTTAGTAAAATTAAAAAAATTAAGCTACAATGTCTAAGGTAGATTAAAGAGTTGCAAAAGTGAGTATACAATAATCCATATTAACACGCAAAGATATAATAATTTTTATAAAAAAGTAGTTTTTAAGTTGAAAATATGACGGAAAAATAGTTCATATTTTAATGATATTCCTTAATCGTTTTGAAACTTTGATAATTTTAAAATTTTAATCTTTAAATTTAAAGATTAAAGGGCGATTTTAAGTTATATTTTTTCTATTTTCCAGTAGCAGATAATCGTAGGTATAAGCTCTAAGATTAGAATGTTGATTTTAATATTTATTAGGGCGTGCCCCCTCGCTTCGCTCGGGGTCGGCGCCCGGTTCCAAGTCCGCGGGCACAAGCCGTGGGGTCGCAAGGCGGCAAAAAGAGCTTACAAGCTCGCTTTTTTGCCGCCGCGTCCCCAGC
>DUOL01000037.1 GCA_012838875.1 Bacteroidales bacterium
AGCGTTCCGGCACCGAAAATTGTAAATGCCGTCATCGCTCCAATACCATGTTTTTTCTGAGTCGTTAAAATTGTGCCAATACCGGGATAGAGCATCGAATAGAACGCCGCCTCAGGTCCGACAAACCGCATCTTCTTTAAAGAAATATCCGTGAAAGAATGATTGTTAAACTTTTTATCCTTAACATTGAAAAAATAACTCCCTGTGGGATAAAGCTCTGAAAATAAGATAGTGTCAATCATAGTAGCCCACGGAGCATCTTTTTTATGAATTTTAACTTTATATTGGTTAAATTTCGCTACCAACTCTTTGGTTTCCCAAATTAGAGATAGCTGAATTTGAGAACTCGCTTGTACAAAAATATTCTCTTTGGTAACCGGTAAAATATCGGGCGAAGATAGCAACGAATCAATAAAAGCAACAAGTTTCTCCTTTTTAACTTTATAAATAGAAGTATCACAAATAAATGTGTCCAACAAAAATAGAGATTGATTTTTACCAAGCGTATCAACCTTTATTTCAACTATTCCTTGTAAAGTTCCGCACGGCAAATCTTCTATAAATTTATTTAGCCAATCCTCAATTCTAGAATGCAAAGAGTCCATAACAGCAGGGTACGCTTCATAATAATCAAAAATCTTTTTGTCTCGAATAGACAAAACTTCAATTTTCTTCTCAATTTCAACCAATTGTTCTTTAGCAAACAGGTGAGACGAATCTAAAGTGATAATTTTTTCAAAACTCTCTTTAGCTTTATAAAATTGATTTTTCGCGAGGAAATTTTTCCCTTCTTCCAACAAAAGTGCAACATCTCTGTTTTTAATTGCCAATTCAACTAATTTTCTCTTTTCATGGTAAATTTCTTCATATTTTTGAGGAGGAAAAGCGGAATCTAACTGCGAAAAAGCCTTCTCAAACTCCCCAATTTCATATAAAGAATCTGAAAGCTGCAATCTATAAAGAAAATTTGCTTCCTGCAACTTTTGTTCTTCTATCTGTTTTATTTTATTTTCTTGATAAAGTTTCGCTTGTTCGGAAATTTCGGTAGGATTAAAATATAAAAATGTAAACTCTTTACTCTCTTCATCAACTCTTTCCGTAAAAATAGCATTTGAATTGGGAGTCATTTCAAATAGAAAAGTGCTCGTATTATCGTCTGTTTGGCTTGCGATAGGGTTCGGATAACTCGTTGTAAACTCTTGAAAAAGAATCTGATAACACTCTTCATTGATTGAAAGTTTCATAATATTATTAAAACCGGGGTTATCATACATTTTCAATAAAATATAATTGAAACTCATCGTAAATTGCCAAACCGTCTCTCTATAGGATACGGTATCATTATCAAAAATTAATTGTTGCTTCTCCGTTTGTGAAATTCGTATCCATTTTGGCGGTGAAAGAATCTCATCCAAATGGTCAACATCATGCTGATAAATAACTTGTAAAATTTCAGTTGACAAACAGTTAGAGGGAGATTGAGCTTTTACAAACGACAGCGGAGAAAGAAATAAGAAAATTACTAATAATTGTAATTTTGCAATTGCATTATTTAAAGAAAACTGTTCCATATTTTATTTACTCTTTTTAATTAAACAAAAATACATTTTTTTAATAACAGAGAGTAAAATAAAAGTTAAAATTAGAAAAATAAACCTAAAAAAGTAGTTTTTTTCAATTTTATATGAAAGATTCGGCAATTCTTTTCATTTCCGAAGCCACATTATTGCCTTCGTATAAAACCCCATAAATAGTTTCCACAATTGGAATTTTCAGGTTATATTTTTTATTAATCTCATACACACAGCGACAGGAGTAGTATCCTTCGGCTATCATATTCATCTCAAGTTGGGCAATGCGAACCGATAAGCCGTGCCCAATCATATTCCCAAAAAGTCTATTTCTACTAAATCGCGAATACGAAGTAACCAACAGGTCGCCGAGATAAACGGAGTCCGCCAATGTACGAGAGCTTGGGTAAAGCTGATTTACAAAATCTTTCATCTCTTTAACACAATTTGATATATAGGCGGCAATAAAATTATCACCATAGCCCAAACCGCTATAAATTCCGACTCCAAGTGCATAAATATTTTTAAGCACAATCGCCATTTCCACTCCCATAATATCACTCGACACGGAAGTTCGCACATAACGATTCGTAAACATTTTCGCAACTACTTCTGCCAGCTCTAAATTTTCAGACGCAACGGTAAGAAAAGTAAATTTTTCTTGGGCAATCTCTTCTGCGTGCGACGGACCGCTAACGATAGATAAATTTGAAACCGGAATATTAAATTCACTACGCAAATAATCGGTAATTACTTGCATTGTCTCCGGCACAATCCCTTTCACGGCAGTAACTATCTTTTTACGATTTAATTTACTTTTTTTAAGAGGCGCTAACGTATCGTGCAAAAACGCAGAAGGCGTAACAATAATAACATAGTCCGCTCTGGCAAGTGTTTTCCGCAAATCGGTGCTCACTTTTATCTCCTTAGGATTAAAAAAGATAGAACTCATATAGAGAGGATTATGACCATATTTATTAATTCCCTCCACAATTTCAGGTTCTCGCACCCACCAATGAATATGCTCTAAATTATCCGCTAATATTTTTACAATCGCCGTTGCCCAGCTCCCGCCTCCAATGACCGCTACACGATAACGCAAACGATGTTTCTTCTTACGTAGTGGCACAGAACCGGTATCCATAGATAATGATTGTTCTTTCATAATATAGCTTCGTTTTTGGTTTTGCAAAATTAAACATTATTTTGATACTCTATTAAAAAAAGTTAATTTTTAAATTTTAAAAACATTTTTATATCTATTATTAGGGCGACGCCCCCGAGCGGAGCGAGGGGGCACGCCCTAATAAAAATTATGAATTAAAAGTTATAAATTAATAGGAACTTGTAATTTTTAAAAGGTCTATTCTTTCCTCTATTCGTCAAGTGAATATGTTCTTTTTATTTCATATAACTTACGATAACTTTCGGGATCTACCTCATCGGTAATGTATTGAGTTAATTGCTTGTTCTTGCCCGACTCGTCATAGATAAATTCCGTCCACGAAATTATTTTCTTATTTTTATCCAAAATAGATACTTTGATTACATTTTCCCCCTCATATTGGTATTGGGTGAGCTTATATTGGTTCAAGTCCTCCTCTTCGACCTCTACAACACGGTTTTCATCATTATACTTTGTATAACTTTTACTTATTAATTCGTCGTTGTAATTGTAAATCAACTCTTTAACTCTATTATTTCTTTCATCATATTCGTAATCGTAGGTACGTTTATCTTTTTCAAGAACTTCTATCTTAGTTGTTTGCTTCAAAGTTCCATTTTCGAAATAGGAGTACTCGAAAATATATTGCTCTTTCCCATCCTCATTAAAATGTATCTCTTTAATTAACTGATTGTTATCATTGTAAAAATATTTCTTCTCAACTCCTTCCAAATCTTCTTCCACATAGGCTTCCTGCTGAATTAATAAATTATTTTCGTAAACAAAACGAGTAACATAACACGGCGAGCCTTCTCCGTAGAAATTATTCTGTCGTTCGACTTTCCCATTCAAATTGTAGAAATATTCTATCTTTTGCAGCAACTCTTCATTTTCGTCAAATTCCGAAGTAACTACTAGATGATTTTGTTCGTTATACTCATTTAACACGACTGAGATAATCTCTTTGTCGGGGGAAAAGTGTTCTTGTTTTACAATATTACCGGCTTCGTCGAAATGGAGTAGCATTTCCGTATATTGCTCCGAAATAATATCATCTTTTTGATATCCTACACGCAGATAATTAATTTTCTCAATTTTTTCAATCATTCTAAATCATTTTTAAATATAGACTGCAAAAGTAGTAGAAAAAACTCTATCTTTGCAAGTGATAAAAAAAAGATAATGAAATGGTTTAACGAATCTTATAAGAAGAAGGTCTTGTTAGGAGGCACTTTTTTAGGAGTTGTACTTATTTTTTTAGGTATATTTTTCTATTATATTTTTTTCAAACAACATAATGCTAATTTAATAGAAACTGTACCGGTAGATGCGGCTTACATTTTATTATTAAATGATAATGAGAGTTTTAACAAAACATTGGCACAAGTTTCGCCCTTTTTAAATGAGGTTTTCTTTTTTGAGGCGTTTCAAGGTTGTCAATTTATCGTAAATAAAGCTCCCTCAAAACATCAAAAAAAGGAGAACAATATTATTGCGTCCGGTCATTTTGTTGAAAATAAGGGAGTTCTTTTATACTCTACTCAAATGTCGGAGTTAAATTTCAACTCTTTACTCAATTCTTTGCAAATTGACCGCCGCAATTATGTAGAATTTGAAAAAGAGCGAATCTATACGTACGGAACACATTATAAACAGTTTTATTTTGTTTGTCATCACTCTCTATTTTCGATTAGTGAAAATCTATCTTTATTAAAAAAATCTATTCAGCAACACAAACAGTTACAAAACATTACTTCTAAAAAGGAGTTTAAAAAAGTGTATTCGATTACGGAAAAGAGTGAAAAACAGAATTGGATACTCTTTAATCATGCTATTTTTCTAAAGCAGGCGGCGACGCATTTGTCGTCTATCTATCGGACTCACTTAGCTTCATTTGCAGAAAAGAGTTCGTGGTCTGCCTATCAAATTTCGTTTTCTTCTTCTGAGATGTTTTTAAATGGTTATTTTCATTCTCAGGATGATTTTTTCAATACTTTGAACGAGCCTTACACGCTACAACATTTTCCGGCTCAACATTTTCCATTTTCCACTTTTTATTATGGAACGGTAGCGGGAGACAGCACGCATTTTCAGTTTAAATTACTACAGGACAGCGTTTTATTATCTTTTCTATTATTAAAAACGAATGAGCAGTATAGTACGCCCGAAGCTCTATTCCCCGTAGATTACTCTTTAGATTCTGCCACACGATATAAGAAACAACTAATTTATAAAATTGATAAAGAAAAGAAAAAGGAGATATGCACGAAAAATGCGACTTTTTATAATTACTTTAGTTATTCTAGCGGTTACTTTATTTTAGCAGATTCGATATCGTCATTGCAGAGCTACTTCGACCAACTTCACTCTAATTCTTATACTTTAGCCGATGCTCCTCTATACCGTTCAGTAGAAGTGAATTTACCTTCGGAAGTAGCTTCACAATTTGTCTTTTTATTATCAAATTCCAATAATAAGAAAGAGTTTTGGAGTGATACGGAGACTTCCTCTTATTATTCGCAACACCTTACGGCACTTGCTTTTACATTTACGAAACGTAAAGATGGAGTTATCGGTTCTCAAATTTACATCAAGTTTTAATAATAGTCTTTTATACAAAATCGAAATATTTTAATTTTATTAATAATTCAAAATTTATTTTACCATGAAAAAACAAACTTTTACACTTTTAATCTGTTTAATTAGCTTTAGCGCTATGACAATTTCATGTAAATCGAAAAAAGATGCTTCGGAGACTCCTAACGTACAATCGGAGATGGAGCTCAAGGTGGCAGAATATGCTTTTGTGGATTTACATTCGGACTTATATAATAATCTGTCTGAGAACGAGAAAGAGCTTATTCCCATTTTCATGCAAATCGGTGAAATTATGGATGGGCTATTTTGGAAACAAACTTTTGGGGACAAATCTTTAATTGATACCATTCAAGATGCGGCAACAAAAGATTTTGCCATTATCAATTACGGACCTTGGGACAGATTGGATAACAACAAGCCGTTTGTTCAAGGCTACGGAGCAAAACCGCTGGGTTGTCAGTACTATCCCATTGACATTACAGCTGAGGAGTACGCCAATTTTAGCGACACGACTAAGAAGAGTTTATACACGGTATTGCGAAGAGACGAAGCGGGGGCATTAAAGACCGTTTGGTATAGAGATGAGTATCGCGAGGAGTTGACGAAAGTTTGTGAATTGCTTGACAAAGCTATTGAAATTTGTGAAAACAAGGGACTTAAGAATTATCTCATTGAACGGAAGAAAGCATTTCAAACGGACGATTATTTTGCGAGTGACATGGCGTGGATGGATATGAAAGATGGAAATATTGATTTTATTTTTGGACCTATTGAAAACTATGACGATAAGCTTAACGAAGCAAAAGCTTCTTATGAGGCATTCATTTTGCTTAAAGACGTTAAAAGAAGTGCGGATTTAGCGCATTTTATAGCTTTACTACCTGCTTTACAGAAGGAGTTACCTTGTGCACCGGAATATAAGACCTTTGTACCGGGAGCGGCTTCCGATTTGAATGTATATGATGCTATTTACTATGCCGGCGACTGCAATGCGGGCAGTAAAACGATTGCCATCAATTTACCCAATGATGACCGCGTTCAAGAAAAGAAAGGGGCAAGACGACTTCAACTTCGCAATAGCATGCAAGCTAAATTTGATAAAATTTTATTACCTATCGGTAAATTAATTATTGAGCCGGAACAACAGGAATATCTGAAATTTGATGCTTTTTTCTGGAATGTAACGTTTCATGAAGTTGCGCACGGATTGGGTGTTAAACAAACAATTAACGGCAAAGGTAGCGTTGACGATGCTATGGGAAGTGAAAAAACCTCTTGGGAAGAAGCAAAAGCTGACATTTTAGGACTTTTCTTAGTTTGTAATTTGATTGAGAAGGGTGAAATCAAGGATTTGAGTGTTGAAGAGGCTATTACGACATACATTGCAGGCATTTTACGTTCTGTAAGATTCGGTGCTTCCAGTTCGCACGGAAAGGCAAATATGATGTGCTATAACTTTATGGAGAAAGCCGGCGCTTTCACACGAAACGAAGACGGCACGTACCATATTAATTTTAAAAAATCTAAGGAGGCTATCAACGAATGGTCCGGTTTAATCTTAAAAACACAAGCTACCGGAGATAGAGCATTTGCTGAAAAATATAGAAACGAGAATGGCTCCATTCCTGCGGCTTTACAAGCAGATTTAGATAAAATTAACGGCGCCGGAATTCCACGCGATATCCGTTTTAACCAAGGACTCGAAATTTTAGGAATTAAAAAATAGTCTTACTCTGATTTGAGTTAGTTGTTATATGACTAAGAAATTGTCTATCAAAAGTGTTCTATTTTTCCTATTGACTTCTTCTATTTTTCTCTCTTGCAACGTAGACAAAAAGAGAAAGATAGAAGAAGTTCCAATACAACTCAATGAAGAGACCGTTACAATCTTCGGACACCAAATAGAAAGAGCAATTTATAATGATGATGCAAATTTTTTCAATGGAGCTTTTGATACAAATTTTATTAAAGAAAAAATCTCAGAGAACTCTTTAATATACAGTAGTTTAGACGCCGAGTTCGGGAAAGCCCTCTTTAAACAAGCTATTCATCAAGGAGATTTTGTTTTAAAAGAGTTTAACGAAGGAGGACATTTTAAACTAATCTCCTATTACGAAAAAGAGAACAAACATCATCTTATTTTTAGATTGTACTCAAACTGGAGTATTTATATTGAAGACTACGAGGTTGATACCGTTAATAATGAATTAAAAATTAAAGAGGGTTTTAATTATAATCTTGGGATATCTTTTACTGATAAAGTTAAATACTCCATGTTATACTCTATTTTGTTAAAAACCGATTCTAAAGGCATTATTTCACTTTTTTTACAAATCGACTCTCTTATTCAAAAGGAAAAAATAGCAGCCGCTCTTGAATTGTTAACAACAAACGAAGCGTTGCTTAAAGAGTATCCTTATTATCAACAGCAACTTATTCAAGTTCAATATCTCCATAATCCTAAGGGATTTATTGATTTTTTAGAAGGTTTACATTTAGATAAACGTTGCAAGTTAGTTCATAAATTGCTTTTTTACTCGAATAACGGACACGTTGAAGAGTCTTATGCAACAATAGATGAGTTAATTAATATAACCGGAGACGACCCCATTTATCTGTTTTTTTACGGGCGGGCTCATTTTCTTGCAAAAAAATATAAAGATGCTTTAATTTGTTACGAAGAAGCTGAAAAGGGTTTACCACTCTTTTGGGATTTATGGTATTCAAAATTAGAAGTCTATTATAATTTAAAACAGGTAGATGCCTTTATAGAAACTTTATGTTTAAGTGAAGAACATTACGGAATGGATAAACGAGAGATGTTAGAATTAACCGAAGAGGAATTTCCAAAGGTTTACAAAAAAGTGAGTGAAGTGTTCGAGAAAGATTTTTAATAAGTCAACAGTGTTATCAGATGAAATTTAAGTTCTTCAAAAAGCGAACACCAAAAGAGTACCAAGCCGTTTCCTTAAGCTCTTTAACATGGAAGAAGTTTAAAAAAGAGAGTCAAGGAATGGTTTCAATAATTTATATTGGAATCGTTATTGTTATTGCTATCTTGGGTTATCTCATAACTCCTGATGATTCGCCTTACTGTAATCGTCAACAGTTAGAAATTGCCTTACGAAAGCCGGGATTTAAAGTTGAAATGTTACAGAAAAAGCAGGATCGTGAAATAAAGAAAGAGAATTTCTTACGCAGAATGTTATTTGGGCAACCTCCGCTATATCAATTAGTTCCAATTGAGAAATGGCATCAAAGGGGCGATTCTCTTTATGTTTTGCTGTTTGAACAGAGTGACATGGAGGATTATATTGCTTACTCTTTAACGGATTTAAAGAGTGTTGAACCCGTAAAAACGTATCATTTTCCTTTAGGCACTGACCGGTACGGGCGAGATGTTTTGAGTCAACTCATGATGGGGAGTCGTGTTAGTATATCGGTAGGTTTTATTTCCGTATTTATTGCGTTAGTAATTGGCATTTTAGTTGGCTCAATAGCAGGCTTTTATCGAGGGAAGGTTGATGATATTTTACTTTATTTAATCAACGTTGTTTGGTCTATTCCTACTTTATTATTGGTAATTGCGATAAGTTTTGCTTTAGGTAAGGGTTTTTGGCAGATTTTCATAGCGATTGGTTTGACGATGTGGGTAGATGTAGCGAGGGTTGTGCGTGGGCAGACCATCAGTTTACGTGAGAAAGATTTTATCGAAGCGGGGAAAGCGTTGGGTTTTAACAACTTTCATCTCATTTTTAAACATATTTTACCCAACTTATGGGGTACTATTGTCGTTATTGCCGCTTCAAATTTTTCTTCTGCGATATTAATGGAAGCGGGGTTAAGTTTCTTGGGCATCGGCGTTCAACCTCCCATGCCTTCTTGGGGGACAATGATAAAAGAAAACTATGCTTACATTGTTTTAGACAATGCTTATTTGGCTATCATTCCGGGGCTCGCAATTATGTCGTTAGTATTAGCTTTCATGCTCATGGGCAGTGCCTTACGAAATGCGATGGACGTAAAAAGCTAAAACTTAAGATTATGCCCCATTTTATCCTGTTTTGTCTTTAGATATTTTTCATTTATCTTATTAGGTTCTATGATGATAGGAACCGTTTCGACAATTTGAATACCGTGCCCAAGCAATCCGGCACGTTTAGTCGGATTATTAGTGATAAGTCTTATTTTCACTGCCTTAAGTTCACGTAAAATTTGTGCTCCGATACCATAGTCTCGTTCATCGGCACGAAATCCCAGCTCTATATTTGCTTCCACGGTATCGCGTCCTAATTCTTGTAAGTGATAGGCTTTCAATTTATTGATAAGTCCGATTCCTCTACCCTCTTGATTCATATACAAGACTATACCTTTTCCTTCTTTTTCGACCATTTGCATAGATTTATGGAGTTGTGAACCGCAATCGCACTTACACGAGCCAAAAATGTCGCCGGTAACACATGAAGAGTGCACACGTACGAGAACGCTATCTCCTTTTTTCCATTCTCCCTTCGTCAGTGCGAGGTGTGTTTCATTTGTATTTAATTGTGTAAAGGCGGTAAGGTCAAATTCGCCCCACTCTGTGGGTAACTTAACTGTTTGCTCCTTTTTAATAAGTGTTTCCGTACGAATACGATAAGCTATTAAATCTTGAATTGAGATTAATTTAATATTATGTTCTTGAGCAAATTGGTACAATTGAGGCAATCTTGCCATGGTCCCGTCCGGATTAATAATTTCAATCAGCGCACCTACGGGAGAAAGTCCGCTTAACTTAGCCAAATCGACTGTTGCCTCCGTATGTCCGGCACGCACCAAGACGCCTCCATTTCTGGCACATAAGGGATTAATATGTCCGGGGCGTCCCAAGTCTTCGGGTTTTGTATTTTTATCGGCGAGGGCGGCAATAGTAGCGGCTCGGTCATGCATTGAAACTCCGGTAGTACAACCGTGTCCTAGAAGGTCTACGGTAACTGTGAACGGAGTGCCGTGAAGAGAGGTATTATTGGGAACTTGCATCTCCAATTTCAGTTCATAACAACGTGCCGTTGACATAGGCACGCACAGGACGCCGCGCCCGTGCGTAAGCATAAAATTAACTTTTTCCGGAGTAATTTTCTCGGCGGCGATTATAAAATCGCCTTCATTTTCACGATCTTCATCATCAACAACGATAAGGAATTTTCCCTCTTTAAAATCTTCTATCGCCTCCTCAATTGAATTAAATTTAACTCCCATTACTTTATGAAATCTTCTTTAACTCTTAATTGTAATTGATACGTATCACCATATTTAGATAAAATTCCTCTAACCGTACAAGGTGTTTCGGGGATTTTCATTCCTCTAAATGTTGCATAATTACTTGTACGAACGATTATTTTACTTACGGGGATATCAGGTATTCCTTCAGTACCTGCAATCCATGCAATACGATGTTCTGTCGTAGCGATATCGCCGGATAGCGGTTTCCCGAAAGAAGCCTCATTAAAAATGCAATTCTGAATCTCTACTAAACGACAAACCATAGGATCGTCAGCCATATCGACGTAAGCTTCAACTATATAAATATTATTCCTATCAATTGTATATACAGAAGCATTTTCAACTTTTGGGAGCCCATCTTTAAAGATGTAGTCATCGACAAAATTGGCATTTATTTGTCCCACAGCATCTTGGTAAATCCAGCCCATTCTGTAGTAACCTTTGATTTCGCCGCTTATTTTCTTTCCGTACATATCTACACAAAGCCCATTACATTTAATGTATACCACTTGTCCCACTTGATATTCGGGATACATACCCGTTTTATTAATTTCTATTTCAATAGCTCCCGTTGAATCTTGAACGACCAAAGATTTGTAAAAATTCCCTCCTTCGTCCGAGCTTACAACAACAGCCCTAACAATAAAATCAGGATCTGATTTCCGGGCAATGGAATCTACATGGGCAGTTCCGGTATTATCGTATTGTGCTTTAATATCGGCTATTGTACGGTTAGCTGCCGGTCCGGTATATTTTGGAATTTCAAATTTAGGCTCTTCATACTTTTTATCACAAGCTGAAAAAGCAACTATTAGCCCTAATAAAAACAAAACAACTATATTTTTTCTCATTTTTTTGATTTTTCTATATTATTATTAATATTGTTCAAGTCCTATTATTTTCACTGCTCTGACATATACTTTTGCATCAGAACCACTATATCTCAAGGCGACAGCTTTCGCAGAAGTCGGGAGTGTAAGATTAACATAATCCCATACTTCACTATTATAAGCCGGTAGAATCATTTCCGTCCAATTATTTATCTGAAATGGGTCATTGGGATTATAATTCACTGTTGAATAGTAAAGAGAAAAGTGCGTATCTGACAGCGGCAGTATCATTCTTTCCAATTCGATATAGGGGTTTGAACAAGTTGATAAATCCAAATTTGGAGAAATAAGCCAAGAATCACTCTCTTCGTTATTTCCTATTATTTGGAATGACTTTTGACTTTTCATTACTGACCATTCAACCCCATTGGCATTTCTTTTAACTTGGCGCCAGCCAAACATCGGTTCTTCAAGGTGTTCCTCTAAATCGTAAATCGTTTTAGCAATTTTAAAATCAATATCTTTAATTGAACGAAGGACGATTTGATAATCGTTATTAAATTTAGTAAGGATGCCACGAACCGTACCTTTTCCCGGAGGGGTTAGTGCGAGGGCAATTTGAGGTTTAACGTATTTACTTGTATTAACGACTAATTTCTTTCCGCCAATAGAGAGAGAAAGTTCACGTGAAGTATAGGCAATAGCGGCATAAGGGTCTACAAAAGGAACTCCGACTACTTTGAAAGAGACATCCGGAATTTCAATATACATATTCAAATGATCTAATAAATCGGCTTCCGTAGTAGTTGCCGTAATAGTAAACGGAGCAGGTTCTTTTTTCACGAGTCCGTGTCTATAAATATGATTAAACTCTAATTTGGAAGGGATATCTGCTAATCGGGTGGGATCATCCGGGTTGAGAGTACCTACTTGAGGAAGACCACCATATTGACCAAGTCGTAAACCTTGACATTTTACAAAAACTTGCTGTCCTATCGGATATCTATTAAAAAGAGATGTATTAGCAATTTTTATTTGTATTCCTCCTGTCTCATCTTGAATAACTAATGTTTTATAAAAATTCCCTTGCTCATCGCTACTAACTACGATTCCTGTAATAGTACTATCCGGAAGCTGTCCCTCGCCATACTCCAACAGTTCACGAATAGTCCAATTTGCCTCTCCGTCATAGGTTATATAAGGAGCTATTGCCACCTCTTTATCACAAGAAAAAAGAAATAGAGACAATATGGCAAAAAGTATTAAATTTTTAATATTTCTCGTTATTTTATTCATGGTCATTAATATTTATGTATCATTATTTAATTAAAAGAGTTAGTGCTAACTAAAAAGTTATATTAAATCCTGCATAAAAAGTTGTACCGAAGGCATAATAATATTTTATAGGATATTTGTTAACATCGTTCTTTTTATAATCAAAACGATACTGTTCCCATGCCGTAGTTACTAAATTCTTATTATTCAAAATATTTGTAGCACTTAAATTGAATCCTATGATATATTTTTTAACTCTCCAAGATTTACTAAGCGAAGCATCGACCGTAAATTGTCTTTTTAAGCGTGTTTGGTCAATAATACTATGAAACAGTTCCGAATTTTCGTCCAGTGTACCTCTGGCAGCTGTTGTTCGTCTTTCCGGGTTCATATCTGCATACATTCTATCGAAATAGTTCACATTAATCCCTGCCCACCAATAATCATAGTTATATTTTATACCGACACTTCCTGCAACTTGTGGTCCGGCAGCAACATGATAATTTTTAAAATAGACAGTATGCGAAGCCGATATCTCATCACCGATAAGCATAGCGTAACCATTATCTGCAATGATTGTTACTTCCGGATTATTAGTATATGTATAATCTCCGATATTAGCCGCTCCTACCAACGAAAATCTATTTCCTAATTTCAAATCAAAACCGAGTTCGATACCCATATAACGTTGGTCGATACCTGTCATTGAATAATTTACTAAAGCTCCATACTCGTCGTGATAAAAAGTGGTCAACTTGGAAATATCGTAAAATTGCGTATAATATCCTGTCAATCGCATTTTAAAGATAGGATAGGTTACCAAGTAAGAAAAGTCAGCAGAAAAATATTTTTCATTATTCAAATTATCAACGTATTTATTGTGCGTTCTAGGAGATAGAAAGACATTATTAATTGTAGGTGCTGCACTAATCGCCGAACCATTCAAGATTAAATAATTTCTTCCGTTAATTTTGTAAGTAAGACCTGCCTTTACGCCGAAATTAAGAAAACTTTTTATTTCCGAATTTCCTTTAGAGTTATCCGGGAAAAGACCATTTCTCATTAGCCCTTCACGCCAATATTGTGATGAACCTACGTCAGCACCGAGGTGGAAGTCAATAAACGGGAAAGAAAATTTTGCTATTGCCCAAACTTTTTCATTGAAAATATTGAATCTATAGTCATAACCGTATTTATCTCCGACCTTTAAAACGCTATCTTTATTATCTAAGTCATTATAAAGCACATCAGGATTTTCCGGTGAATCTCCTTCTGCATATTTATTATAATCCGTCCAAAATAAGCCTCCTAACATATCGGAAATTTGTTGATAATTACGTTGACTATAGCCTCTAACATCGAGACCGGCACTCAGTTTAAGGTAAGGAGCGAGTTGAGCAACAATATGAGATGCCCCTGCTAATTGAAAATGGTCACTCACATAATCTTTTAAAATATACTGAGCTCTTTTATTAATAGCCGCATTATATTGGTTAATTTCATACATATTATCCCAATCAATTTGTCGAACATTAATATTGTTTTTCCATTCTTCTTCTATCATTGCTCTCATGAGAGGATCTTCTTGATAACTTGGCAGGTAGCGATAATAATCGGGACGTGGATCCGAAACGGAGTACCAATCAAGCGAACCGCTTTTCGCTTTTCCAAATGTAGAACCGAGCGTTGAAGTAATTTGATAATTTTTATTTTCCGGTTTAAAGAAATGAGTTAACAAAATAACCGGTTCATGAGTTTTCTTAACTTTTGCCGCTCTGGGCTTCCCGCTTTGTAATCCCCAATTAGGATTATAATAATGCGTCCCCAATAATTGATATATTTCATTTACGGCATTTCCCTGCGTTGCTCTATCGGTATAAGCACCAAACACCGTTAAACCCAATGAATGAGCAGCATTGAACTTCTTTTCCGCTGATAAAAAATAACTCAATCCATTATAATAGGTGCCGTCAACATAAGAGAGAGCATTGCCAAAACGTGTTGACAGCGATGCGGTAAAAGCCCAATTATTTTTCATCAATCCGGTTGAGCCGGTAACCATTAAACGATTATTATAACTTCTGTTTGAGAGTGAATAAGTAGCTCGAATTTGTTGACGGTAGGTAGATGCTCGCAGCGTATAGTTTGCTGTCCCTCCGATACTTCCGAAAGTAAAAGTTGCCGGATTATTATTTAAAACATTATCCGGATAACGAATAACGTGATTAAGTCCGCCCCATTGAGAATACGAAGCACGTCCGGTAATCGGATTCGTTAACATTAGACCGTTCATGCAAATTGTTTGATATTTTGAATCCAACCCGCGAGAACGGAACCAGGCAATGCTTAGGTTATATCCCGTATTGGCAACAAAAACATCAGCCGATGAATGAAGTAAACCCGGTATGTAGGCTGCCCCTCCCGTCTCCTCATCAAAAAAACCTTCATTAAAATCATCGCTGGACAACAGCTCTAATTCATTCTGTAGAGCAGTGCTATCCGGTTTTTGTGAAAAAACTAAACTTAAAGAAGCAGAAAATAATAAAATCAATATTAGTTCTTTTTTCATTACAAGATATTTTTATTCATAAAATTAATGTTGCAAAAGTAATAAAAATAACAGTTATCACAATTTTTCAAGCCCTATTTTTATAATTTTCTGTTGCAAAAGAAGTTATAATTTTTATTATTTTTGCATAAAATATACATTATGAGTAATTTAAAGACTATTGTTGCTATTGCTTACGACTTTGACGGCACGTTAGCTCCGGGCTACATGCAAGAGTATGATTTTATTCCAAATATTAAGATTGCCAATGAAGATTTTTGGGATAAATCGGATAAACAAGCAGCCAAACATGACATGGACGGCGTGCTTTCATACATGCTGTTAATGCTTAAGAAAGCAAAAGAGAACAACATTTCGATAAAAGAGGAGAATTTTATTAATTACGGTAAAAGCATACAATTTTTTGAGGGTGTTGAAGGTTTTTTTGACAGAATCAACAAATACGCCGCCACAAAAAACATCTTATTAGAGCACCATATCATCTCCTCGGGGTTAAGAGAATTTGTTAAAGGAACAACTATCGCAAAACATTTCAAAAACATCTTTGCATCGGGTTTTACTTACGATGAGCAGGGAGCTGCCTGTTGGCCTGCGCTGGTCGTTAACTACACAAATAAGACTCAATTTCTTTTTAGAATCAACAAGGGCATTAACAATGCGTATGACAACTCTCTGATTAACAAGAGAATACCTGAAGAGCAAAAGGTTGTACCTTTTGAAAATATTATTTACATTGGAGACGGAGAAACTGATGTCCCTGCCATGAAGATGGTCAAGTTGCAAGGTGGAACGGCTATTGCCGTGTACAATCCGCATGTAAAAAAATCCAAAAATGGAGAATTGACTCCTCGCGAAGTCTGCAAAGGATTGATTGAAAATGATAGAGCCGATTATCTAGCGCCTGCAAATTACTCTGAGAATCAAGAACTTGACATTATTCTTAAGAAAATCATTGATAAAATCAGTTCTGAAATTGAATTGCAAGAGCTGAAAGAGGCAATTATGAAGAGGTAGAAGTTTTCGGTTGCGTGAGGCGCTTAGGTGGAAAGCCCGCAAGGGCGGAAGCCGCTGGGGACGCGGCGGCAAAAAAGCGAGCTTGTAAGCTCTTTTTGCCGCTTTGCGTCCCCACGGCTTGTGCCCGCGGACTTGTAACCGGGCGCCGACCCCGAGCGAAGCGAGGGGGCACGCCCTAATTATAAATATGATTATTATAAATTTAAAAATTAGGCTAAATATCTTGTTGTGTGCCTTAGAATTAATAATAAAATGCCTTTGTGTCTTCGTTAAGAGAGAGAGTCTTTTAATTCCTTTAATCGTGTGACGGTTTATTAGTATCAGCAACGGCTTCGTAGAAACTCTCGATTTTTTTGGTAATGACCTCATTATTATGCTTTAACATAACAAAATTGCGGGCATTTTCTCCGATAATTTTGCAAATATCGGGAGTATTGAGGCATTGTTGAAGAGCAGCTATAAATTCTTCGGCGTTAGAAGCTATGAAAATATTCTTTCCGTGTTCGATTTCAAGTCCTTCTGCACCAATCGGAGTAGTAATAATAGTTTTCCCAAGCGCCATTCCCTCAATTATTTTCACTCTAATCCCGCTCCCTGCCAAAATAGGAACAATCATAATGTCATGCGATAACATAAATTCATTCACGTTCTCTATTTCACCAACAACATTAACGTTAGGATAGCCTTTGTCAGCAATAGATTGAGGGATATGCCTTCCGGCAATAGTGAATGTTAAATTAGGGAAATGTTCGACTATTTCATACCAAATTTCATCTAAAAACCACTGAATACCTTCAAGATTGGGTTGCCAATCGAGGCTGCCGAGATGAAAAAGCGAGGGATTATCCGATGGGATATAATCTTCAGGTTTATAATTTTGTAAATCAACGCCGAAAGGAATGGTGGTCGCCGGTATATCAGGGAATTTACTGTGAAAATATTCAAAATCGTGCGAAGAAATCGGCATATAACCATGGATATGGTTAAACGTGGATAATTCGACCTTTTTAAGTTTCTTGGTCAACGAGGTAAAGATTAACTTTTTAAATATGGAAGATTGCTGAGCGGTACGTCTTTGCCATATTTTATGCTCGATATTGTGTGTTCGCAATATGATTTTTGCTTTACTATGACGTTTAATAATAGGAATGTAAGGAGTTACAAAAATAGATTCCAATTGTACTATATCGAAAGTCTCTTTTGAAAAAATCTCAACCAGTTTTTTTTCCAATTCTTTAGAATAGAAGCGACTTATATAATACGAGCGGTTGAATAGCATCGTTTTAAAAATCTTAAAAAGATTTGTTCCCGTATTAATAAAAACAGTTTCAAATTTAGTTTTTTTATAATAATCGGCATCTAAATCTTTACTATTTACAGGATGTTTTGGTGTTGAAATAGCTACAACTTTAACTTGATGGTTCTGCTGTAAAAGTCCTTGCGTAATGTTATTCATTGCGATGCACCCTCCATCTTTCGGGGGCAAGGGCGGTTTATGGCAAAGTTGTAAAATTTTCATAATTATGTCTCTTTTTTATTTAAAAAAAACAATTTTCTAAACCATTTTTCGTATACTTCGACTGAGAACACGGCAGAATCGGCAGTAGCCTTGTAAGTTAGGAAAACACAAATCGGAAATAGAACGAACGTGGAGAGCCACATTCCGAAAAAGACCGGAACGCCGTCTACTTTGGCGATATTTTCTCCGATTAGTGATAAGGCAAAATGAAGCGTAAAGAAAAAGACGGTAATTACCAATGGAATACCAATTCCTCCTTTACGTATAATAGCTCCTAACGATGCTCCTATAAAAAAGAAAAGAAAACATGAGAGAGATAAGGTAAATTTCCGATGTAATTCTATTAAATTTCGTTTTAAAGATTCATTTTGTGCTTCTATTCTTTCGTGCTGAAAAAGGAGAGAGGATGAGCCTAAATCGGCGTATTGGACGGCGTAATCGAGTACCTGTTTTTGTTTTGTTATTGACGACTCTTTCGTAATCGGGATAAAATTCTCATTTCGCTCACTTTGTATTGTATCTTTTAAAATATAGTTATTATAAAAATGCAAGTTCCTTAAAAAATCATTCGGGAGTTCTTGTTTAAGCTGAACTATTTCACCTCTTATCGTATCATTTTGTTTTGATAGTTCGCCCACTGTAGGCAGCAGTCTATCTTGAAAGAAAGAGGCATCTGTTGTTTGTTGAAATTGGAAAGTGGAAAGGTCAAATTTTTTATACTGCTTTTTAAATTTCGCTCGTGTTAGAGGATTTTTATTGTATTGTGTATTATCATTTATACTTTCGTCCCAGAAATAACCATCGTATAATGTTAATAAGAAAAACTGGTCGTCCGGCGTTATTTTCATCGTTCCGCTTTTAGCGTATGTGATAGTGGTATTTCCTTGTCTTCTGGAATGGTCATAGATGAGGATATCCGATATTTTTTCGCCATTTTTCTCTTTTTTCCCAATTCTGATAATGTAATTGGGTAGCCCGTCGTAAAAAACTCCTTCGTCTATTTTAAAGACCTGTTTTAACGTTTTGATATCATAGTAGCGACACGAAGCTTTGGTATTGGCTATAGGGGCTACGTTATTAGCGAACCAAAAGGAAAAGATGCCAATAAGTAGAGAGAAAACGGCAATCGGCATCATAATTTTCACTAATGGAATGCCGGACGATTTCATCGCTACTAACTCATATTTTTCTCCTAAGCTCCCGAAAGTCATCAACGAGGCTAACAGAACCGCTAACGGCATCGCCATTGATACGAAAGATGCCGAAGCATAAAATATAAACTCAAGAATGACATGTATTTCAAGACCTTTTCCTACAACATCATCAACATATTTCCACAAAAATTGCATTAAGAGGATAAAAATTGCAAGGAAAAAAGTAAGAATAAAAGGACCTATAAATCTTTTTATTAAATACTGATATATAATTTTCACGTTCCGAAAATTTTAGTAATCACCCAACGTTTCCGGAAGTTGGCTTAATGCTATTTTAAATTGCTCATCATTTGGAGGCGTTCCGTGCCATTTATGCGTTCCCATCATAAAATCGACTCCCATTCCCATTTCCGTTTTCATTAAAATAAGTACGGGACTCTGTTTGCCTGTCAATTCCTTAGCCCTCTCCAGACCCCGTAGAAGCTCTTTCATATTATTTCCGTCCATTTCTATCACTTTCCAATCAAAGGCTTCAAATTTGGCTTTAAGGTCGCCCAAGGAGAGTACATCGTCAGTAGAACCGTCTATTTGTTTTTTATTATAATCGACAATTGCAATCAGATTATCGATTTTATTAGCTCCGGCGAACATGATAGCTTCCCAATTTTGTCCTTCTTGGAGTTCTCCGTCACCGACAAGCGTATAAATTAGTTTCGTATCTTTATTATTTTTTTTAGCTATGGCTGCACCGATTGAAACGGACAAACCTTGTCCAAGTGACCCGCTACTCGCTCTAATTCCGGGCAATCCTTTTACTGCTGTAGGATGACCTTGTAAGCGGGAATTTAATTTTCTAAAGGTTGCAAGTTCGTCAATAGGGAAATAACCTCGTCTTGCCATGACACTATACAAAAGAGGTGAGATATGTCCGTTTGACAGAAAGAACATATCTTCATTTGCGCCCTCTTGTGTGAATTTTGTCGGATTTATATCAAGAAAATGAAAAAAGAGTACCGTAAGCAGGTCCGCACACCCTAAAGAACCGCCCGGGTGCCCTGATTTAGCATCATGTATCATTCTAATGATATCACGTCTCACTTGTTTTGCAATTTGTTCTAATTGTTCGATATTAGCCATAATATATGTCTATTGATTTCTTATCTGCTTTCTTCTTCTAATTGAATAAGAAAATATATACCGATAAGCGTTAATAATTCAAGGTTTTTCACATAAAAGAAATCTTTTAGGAACTCAATATCTCCTTTAATTGTTCCGGCAATAATCGGCTTATATTTAAGTACTAATTGATTTTTTTCGTTGGTCCATCCCCACTGATTTTTCCAAAGGTTAATCATTTTGAAATAAAAAGGCATTTCGTTAAGCACGATTCTTGTGTGTAATTTAATATCAAGATATGCGGTAGTTTCAATAAGTTCCAGTTTTTCATCTGTAACAGTGATATAAGGTTTAAAGAAACCGAATCTTTCAAGTAAAAAAGAGCTTTCTTGAGTTTCAACACGGGCAACACTATTTTTCATAATATCGAGGGTCCCATATAAATCATCGCCCAGTTTTATTTCATAAAAATTCTTAATAATATCAGGTTTAACAATTTGTAGTGTTGTAATCGGACTTTCGTTAATTTTTTTTATCATAACGTATTGTCAATATTTTTTTTTAATAATTACAATTTAACAGAGTTTGATATTTTTTTGGCTATCTCTTTAAATTCTGCATCTGTGAGTTTCACTTTAGGGTTCGAAAAATTCAAATCTCCGAGATGTTTAAGTGGAACAAGATGTACATGTGTATGCGGCACCTCTAGCCCGATGACAGCAATGCCGATTCTCAGACAGTCCATATTTTTTTGTATCGCTGCTGCAACTTTTTTCGCAAAAATCATTAACTCCGCTAAGGTATCATCATCAAGGTCAAAGATATAATCATTTTGTATTTTAGGTACGACAAGTGTATGCCCTTTTGCAAGCGGGGAAATATCAAGAAATGCAAAAAATTTATCATTTTCTGCGATTTTATAGGAAGGGATTTCTCCTTTAATAATTTTAGTAAAAACGGTTTCCATATTATCGTGATATTTTAACAATTTCTAACTCTATAACACCTGCGGGGACGACAATTTCCACAATATCCTTCTCTTTTTTCCCGAGTAAACCTTTAGCTATGGGAGAGGTAACGGATATTTTGCCTTCTTTTAAATCCGCCTCTGACTCCGGCACGATGGTATATGTCATTACAGCATTATTTTTCAAATTTTTCATTTCAACGATAGAATAGATAAGCACTTTAGATTTATCTAATTTTGAATCATCAATAATTCTGGCATTAGCGATAAGATTTCTCAGCTTAGCAATTTTAAGTTCAAGAAGTCCTTGCGCTTCTTTAGCGGCATCATATTCTGCATTTTCCGAAAGGTCTCCTTTATCTCGGGCTTCAGCTATCATGGCAGAGATTTTCGCCCGTTCATTAACCTCTAATTGGGTCAACTCTTCTTTTAAAGCAGCTAAGCCTTCCTCGGAATAATACTTAACTTCATTCATAATTATTAATTTTAATAATTCAATTTAAAACAATAAAACTAAAGAGACATAAACGTCTCCTTAGTTATTAATATTGAAAAAAGGAAAACCTTTTTCTTACAATTCTACTTTAAGTCCTATATAATGATTTCCTTTCCATCTGTTAGTAAATCGATAACCGTAGTCAAGGAGTAGTCGAGACGTTCCTTTACTTTTAGGCACGAGTGGAATACCCAATGATACTCCGGCGGCAGGTCCGCTATACCAAGTTGTAGTTCCCCCTTTGCTGAGGACTCCACCTTCGAGGTTATAACCGGCACGAATCATAAAATAGGTACTAAAACCATACTCAACGCCTAAAGCAAAAATGTCTGTTGAGAACGAATTAGCAGTAAACGAAGCCGCTACTGTAATTCTATGCAGTGCATCATCACGAGTTAAACCTTCATCTTTTCTATCAACTTTTGACATCTCTTTATATTCTCCTCCCCAAATCAAAAAGTCATAAGATGCGCCCAATGTCAATAACGAAGGCATTTCATATTCAGCAGAACGTTGTTCTAATGTCAGCTCATGATCTGTTTTATTAACAACTCCGCGAACAGAAAGCCCATCTCCACGATAACTCATAGGCAGACCAACATTTTTCATGGTTATCCCTATTTTGAAGTGTTCAAAATCACCTGCCAAATATTGCACTCCTGCATCAATAGCAAATCCTGTTGCGCTACAGTCGGAAATACTTTCATTAATCAATTTAACGGTTACTCCCCCGTGTATAAATTGGTTGAAGGTTTTAGCGTAGGATAAGCCGATATACATAAGATTAGGGGAGAAAGTTCCCATACCGCCTTCAGGTTGATCGACTGTTGTAATCTGAATATCGCCGAACCCCATAGTAAAAACAGAAAGTGCAAGCACGCCTAAATCCCGTTTTCCACCATCTTTTCCTTTAAGAGTAAGATGCTGAGCTACGGCAAACGAATTGATACCAATTCCTGTGCCTGAGCCTACTAAGTATTGTGTTCTTGAGAAGCCAAATTCTGTTTTATTAACAAAAGCGACTCCGGCAATATTTGAAAAGATAGCTTCCATACCACGTATTTCAGCGACACCTGCTGTTCCCCATCCGCTTGAGCGGGCAAAAGGATCGATAAGTAGGTGTTGCGCTCCGGCCTGACCTGACCTATCTCTATTCCCTGCTAACAATTGAAAGCTAGGAAGAAAGAGAATGCTTATTAACGTGATGATAATTGTATTTTTATATATTTTTTTCATAATTATAATATTTAAAAAATTTTACATTGTTAGGGTTAAAAAGCATTCAAGTCTGTAGGTCTCATTGCAGCGAAGAATTTCAGAGTTTTCTCGCCGACACCGGGAACTTGAACATGAACTATATACATACCGCTTGCTATAGGGATACCTGCACTATTCTTCAAATCCCAATTTACATAGGTTGATCCGCTATCACCTTTCGATAATCTTCGAACGAGAATACCGTTCACCGTATAAATTGAAATAGTACAAGTTTGTGGAAGGTTTACAATTTTAATTTGGTTATCTAACGCCGATGATTCGTAAGCAGAGAAGCCATAGTACGGATTAGGAATTATATTGATATTGTCAAGAGCCGAAACTGCCACATCGAGTACATTATGTTGTACAGCAACAGTACGGGTAGAGAATCTATACATCGGGAAGTTGTCATTTTGAACTGTTTGAGGTTCTGCTCCTTTATAAGAAGACCATCTCAAATAGGGACGTGTAACACGTATTTTAATTGTTACGTCATTAGAGAGCCATAAATCTTCTTTTTTGTCGATTGCCATAGGAATACTCGTCCACATAACATTATTGAAAAGTTCGTTCTTTTTCTGCTTTCTTGAATCATTATGTGTCGATATGTCAACAAAATTACTAAATTTATTTTTCAACCAAGCACCTTCGTCATAAGAACCGCAGTCCATATTTGCATTATAGCTTCGAGTTGCGCTAGCTCCTTGGTAGAAGTTTGTACCTGTATTTCCTGAGCTTCCGACAATGTAGATAAAGTGTTTTCCTCCGAAGGACGGATTGGGGAAATTATTTGGAAATTCTCCTACTGTTTCTTGGTAATATTTATAGAGCGCATTATAATAACCTTCGCTCAGTGGATTTCCTTCTTCGTCGTATCCATATACAGAAGTTGGGTTAAAGAGCATATCGTCTCCATTATTTGCCGTATCGGCAGAATTTTCAGAGAACATAATATTCAATCTTTCACCGGTTTCAATATTGATAGCGTATCCCGGGAACCAGCCCATTCCTGTGCCTGAACCGTCTGGTCTTCCTTCTTTATCTACAGAGGGTGATTTTCGCGGCTCAAAACGCCAAGCATTTCCGATAGATTTTGTACGATCTTCACATGCTTCCAATACAACACAACGTGTCCACTTACTTTTATCAGGCGTTAACACTATATCCACAGAATAGAGATTAATCATACTTTGATTGTAGTGGTACTGATTAAAGTTACTTGTTGTAAAATCGGCATAAACAGATCCCGATTTAATTTTACTACCCCAATAGGGATCGAGCGGTTCTGTCATATTGCCTGGATAATCGGGATAAACATATTTTTGTTGCGGACCTCCATCATACGTTGTCGCTAACACATACGGAGCCCATGTACCATTAACAACATTTTCAAATTGCTCTTTCGGGTCTTTCCATGCTCTCGAACGCCAACTTTGATTTAAGGTTCCTTCCGGAACAATTAAGAAGTAGTCTTCCGTCTTCCATTGGTGATATTTATTTTCTACACCGTCTTGAACGCCTTCGGCAAAGTCCCAAGCTCCGGCAGATTGATTTCCTGAACGTATCCAGTTGCCGATATATCCGTTAGTAAAGTCATAAGCACCACCTAGCCATTGTTTTGTTTTATCCGCATAAGTTATAGAAGAACCTATCAACTGTACTTGTGCAAATTTAGCTAAATTTTGATACGTTTTAGTTCCAAATATACTATTTTCTGCAACCTCTTTTTGTAAAATTTCAAAAGGTTTATTTAAAATAGTAATAGCTATTCCGTGACTTAAGATTAACTGTTCATTTAATAAACTAATCGTTGATTGGGAAGATAACGTATCAATTTCTCCATTTTCGTTGGTATATTCTAAAATCCAACTCGTATTTTCTGTCACGTCATTAGCTGCCGGCTCAACAAATTTAATAATATAATCTCTAGCTTGTAATTTCAACGGGTCAATAACTTTAACTCCGATTGGACCTGCATCTTTTTCATACTCTATTTCATCAACTTTCCAGGGATATCCGGCCATAATTTGTTCTTTTGTTTTTTGAGAAATTTCGCAGAAAAATCCGCCATTCCCTTGACCTTCGATTCGTGTAATAACCGGTTGGGTTCCATATTCAGCATTAAGTACTGTACCTCCAAATTGAGGTGTAACATCGTGAGGAATTCCAACAACAGGTTTAATAGAACCGCCGCCAGCTGCTTTACGTCCTGCAAGGAATACTTTTTTCTGTCCGAGTAATCCATTGTCAATATTAGGATCTATGGAGAATGGTGCATATTCATTATAAGCATAGGCTAACACCATGAAATAATATTTTTTATGATTTACAAGAGTTGTGCTTCCTGTCGCAAAACGGTCTTCCGTAATAACCTTAGAGTGGTAAATACCTTCATTCGACCCTGCAACTTTCTCAACAGGTACGGAGGTTGCAAGTGCATCGCTATATTCCCAATTAATCAACTGACCGATAGCCGTTCCATTAGATCTATAATTTTCCACGTCACACTGCCCGATTAATTGAGCTAAATTCGGATCTGACAAATCTGTGATACTAACATTCTCATTTCTTAATTGATAGATGAGATAGCCTTCAAATTTATAGCTTCTTTCATCTTGTGTGTATTCGATAACATTTTCAACCGCATTATAATTTTGGTAGTATATAACCGTATCAACACCGTTAATATTAGTTACAATAGAGTCTAAGGTAATAGTAGTTGTTGTAATAGTTTGTGTGCGAGGTATTTGATTATCTAATTCTGCATAAGATTCTTGATAGTTATTACTTATCGGGTCATCATTTGAGATATAAAGAATTAATTTTTTATCTAATTCACGAATAGTAATATCCGGTGCATCGGGTCCGTCAAGAACTTTAAAACAGTTTTCAAAAAGTGCTTGGCACTTATCATCAGCTATTTTCAAAAGTTTCACAGATTCCCAAGCTCCACCTGAAGATGCTCTAGCCCATGGAATACCAACTGTAATATAGTTTACAGCTCCTGCTTTAAGCGTGAACGGACCTGCAGATTGCATAAATCTACGGTCTGCAGGGGCATTCCCAACGTTAGCTTCAGTCCACCCCCCATCTCCATAAGAAGTTGGATCGGGATCTATTCCTTGTGTACCCCAATTACATAGGTCGGTAAGTCCCGGAAACATAAAATCACATTCCGGACCTGTAGCTCCATTTGACGTATGAGCATTTGCCCCATATTTCATTTTCGTACCATCTTTCCAATATCCTCTCAACATATAATAATATTCATACGCAACACTTGGGTCACCAACAACTGAATGGTCATTGTTATGATAAACAAATCGTCTCATACCGAAACGCTCATTATCAACGATACCATCACCAAAGTTAACACCGTTAATTGCCATTGGGAATTTTTTATCGTCCCACTCTAATCCTGCTTCGGCAGGATTATTCAAGAACTTATCACAATAGGTGGGGTCTAAACGAACTGAATCAGGATAAAATTTAGGATTATCGATTCCATCATCATCCATATAAGGACCTTGGAAGAAGTCAACCCCTACTGCTGGCGGGTGATTTCCGTAATGTTGTGCCAGCCCTTGTCCGTCAATATCATATCCGTTGTAACAATAACCTAAGCCTCGTGTAACATCGCAACCAACATAATCGTCTCCCTCGTAACCTAAGTCCGGGTCAACCCATTGAGAGAAGAACGTTTGAGTTAACTCAAAGGTAGAACGGTTGATAATCTCATAAGAGTAAAATGTCATGTTATTAATTTCGTCATTAGTAGCAAAGCCGAAGGCTTGTCCTCTAATTTCCAATCCGATAGGATCTCCTTGTGACTCGGTATGTTGTCCTCCCTTATCATTAAAAATCCAATATAACGTTTCATCTCCTTTCAGTACGTGGTCTGCGTAAATCATTCCCTTTGTTGTACCTGATAATTCTTCGGGAGTTTTGGGCAGTGCGTCTTGTTGTGCTAATTCAATATTCTGCTCAGTCCACGGGCAAAGTGCGTTATCTAAATCATAGTATGGATAATCTCCCTTTTCCGGTTTATAAACTCCGTCATTATCAATATCAAAGAACGGTGCTAAGTAGAACGATTGACCTTTTTCCACATCTCCGTGAGCGGGCCAATTCTTGATACTATTAGGAATAACATAGCCGGGAGCAAAAGAGTTTGTTTCGCTATTCCAAGCTCCACGGTGAGCTTCTACCTCTGCACGAGTAATTTTAAAGTGTTTGTCGTACTCTTTACAAGTAACTTGGTCAACCGACGCACCGGTAAGGGTCAAAGGTCCTGTCCAGAAGTCGTCACCAACCTGACGAAAACGCACAGCCGCTAACTTCAACTGTTTATTAACATCAAGACCTCCAATCCACAAGGCAGCAGCAAACATAGATGTTTTTCCTGAACCTTTAGGAATCTCATAACGTGCAATTTCTTTAAACCACATAGTACCGTTGGTTTCAAGGTAAGCGCGAACATTATTGATTGTTAATTCATTAGAATTTGTTGCAGGCAAACAAGCAGCAGCCTTGATATTTTGCATATTCGGACTTGGTCTAACTTCTCCTTTAAATTTCTTAGCAGATAGAGGAGTTGCTATGCTGAAGACTAAAACTGCGAGTATTAAAAATTTACTTACATTATTCATTTTTCTAACTATTTTTATATATGAACGATATTTACTGATTAAAATGAGAACTGTATTCCAAGACGTGCTCTAATTGGTTGTGTATAGTTATATGGGTCTTTCATTCTAATACTATATAAATCATAGTACGAATCTTGACTGATTTGAGATTTTATCTGTTGTTGGTATTCAGCTGCCGACAAATAACCGTCATCATCTGGATTTCCTGTATATTCATACACATAGATAATATTTTTCAAATTTAATACATTTAATAAGTCTAAATAAATAGTAAGAGCACCCGGTTTCTTACCTCTTGTATTTCCGTCTTTATCCTTAGCATTTTTCCCATATAGGTTAAAAATGAAAGTTTTATCAATACGTATATCACATTGGAAAGTCCACGGTTTATTAGAACCGTTGATAGAACCTGACAACTGTGATTTTGTTCCCCCCACATATTCGGAGAATGCTTTACTTGAACGGCTATACGGAGTTCCTGAACGTGCAGCTATGTTCAAACTAATACCTGCGTTCTCGAACCATCTAATTTCGGTAACTTCATTGGTTTGTTTATTTACTCTCTTACCCTTAGGTCCGTTATAATCCAACCCTTGACCGAAATGATAATCTAACCACAAGCCTACGCTATGTCTTTGGTCAAAAGAGAGATCTGTTAAAGTTCTTAAATTGGGTTGTCCTGAAGCAATAATTGCCAAACCTGACGTAGCTGAAGAACCTGTTCCCTTTGCAAACTGAAGCGTATAATTAGCTCTGAAAGCAACATTCTTAAACCTTTTTAATTCATAACTTAATGAAAATCCTTGTACCGTTCCAAAGTCAAGGTTTGCATACGAATAATAAGTGCTGGGATACGCACCCGAATAACGGAAAGATTGAATTTGGTCACGTTTTTCCGAATAATAAGCAACTAATCCGATTGCAGAATTTTCTCCAATTTTTTGTCTGAAACTAATTTCATATTCAATACTTCTTGAAGGTTTCAAATTAGGATTCGTAACAATGTTTCCTGCTGATGAACCAAATTTTTCTATAAATAAATAATCTATTGGATTAAGTTGTAAGCTCGTAGGACGGCTTGTAATTATACTGTAATGAGCTGCAAAAAGAGAGTTATCAGAAACAGGGAATGAGAATGAAAGACGCGGCATCACTGACCATTGTGGTTTATAGTCTTCAAATGCTTCGTAATGAACTTTCGTCAACGCTTGTCCTTGACCACCTTCTTGAATTGCAGTTTTCAAGATTGGACCACCATTAGCTCCCAACATTGTTTCTGGGTCTACAATTTCATGTCCTTGCCAATCATACCATGTACTTCCGTTACGATAACCGATAATTGAAGTATTGTTAGCATCAAGGATTCCATCTTTTTGATTAACATATACAATCCAATCATCGCCAACATTATCGGGAATAAGAGTTTCATTAGTAATAGGATTGACAAATTCATTTTTAACTTCACCGGCAGTGTAAGCACCTCTAAATAAGTATGGGTCTTTGAGTACTGATTGATTAGCATCAAATCTATCAACACGTACTCCAATATTGAATAATAAATTATTGATTGAAAATTTATCTTGTACCCACATAGACATATAAATAGGTTCGTAAGCTCCTATGCTATAAGTCTTATTTCCATATTCATCCGTTAAAGTAAAGAAGTCTTTAATTGATGTACTTTTATTATTCTTTTTACTTCCTGTATAATCGTAACCGTAGTAACTAATGAGCGGGCCTCCGCCTGTACCAACTAATAACTCTTCTGCTGAAAACATGCCAAGATTAAAAGTTGACGGGTCATAATTATCAATATCGAGCCACTGGTCGCCATTAACAGGTAATCCTAAAGATGCACGAAGATTTCTATCAAATGCAGTTTGTGCTTCCGTATTTATGTAGCGGTTATAACGAATTGTATCGTAACCTACAAAAATAGGATTATTGAGGTCTAATTCATTAATATGTGCGTTCGCACTTTGACGCATAAGAGTCCAAAGAGCTACCGGAGCAAGTCCAAAACCTCTTGACGTAAGTTTTTCAAATTCATATCCTAACTTTAATTCGTGGTTATCAATATTTAAAGATAAACTTGCTTTTGCTCCAAGCTGTGAAAATTGAGATTTGGAATATCTGTTAGATACAACGCCCGGTAATGAAAACAATCCATAACTTGTACTCGGAAGTTCACCGTTTAAAAGTGCTCCATACATTTGGTAAATTGTTTTATTATAGTTGTATCCGATGGCATCTGCTACATCTTCCGGAGAATAGCGATCCACAAAATTTTGAGTATAATAAGCCAAATCCGGATTTGATGAATTTCGTCCATCAAATGTTACTAATGAATCGTAGCCGATATTTGCCATTACGTACATGCCGTAGTAATCTATACTATCAATTGTAATATCTTGATATTCATAAGATTCGGCTTTGTAAGTTTTAAATTTTCCGATATGACCGTAATTAAAGTAATTATCTTTATGTCTTGCGTCTCGTGACCAACCATTAAAATAAGTATAGTTGACGTTCAAATTATACATCACATTCTTCACTCTTGCAGTGCCGGACGTATCGGTAAAAACTCTATGATTCAATCTTGCATGCGTACGAAGAGTAGAGTTCATTGACTCTGAGCCGTTTTGTCCGTTAAAAAGTGCGGAAGCAATAGACCACCCTTTACCTTTACGGTATTCATAAGATCCGCCAACGGAGAAGAGAATTTCATTTCTTTTTCCACCAACAAAATCTAATTTACCTTGTAAAAGATATCCCCAATTATCTGCGTTATCACGAACTCTTTGTAATTTCAGGTCATCTTTTGTAATAAAATCGGCATTTTTATGAATTTGCGGAAAGCCACCGGCATCAACGTATCTATTTGGATTTTTAATCAAATAATCAATTGTCTCTTCTTTCGCTCTCCACGTACCTCCTTGTGCAGGATATCCGTCTTTATCATAAGTAGCTTCTCCACTAAGTAAAAATCCTATTCTTAAAGGAGTTTTATCATTTCCTTTAAAAAGAGGTCCTGTAAGGTTGAAAGCTCCTAAGAAATTATTATAACCATCTAAAGAACCCATTAACTCCACTGAACCGTGATAAACTCTTGATGCTCCTTTTGTCGTAATAACGGTAAAACTGGTACCGTCACCGTATTCGGCCGGAATACCGCCCTGTATTAACTCCATTTCTTCAATTGAAGACATGGCTACCCCACTATTCCCTCGCACTTTAACACCGTCAATAATCATCTGTTGCCCATCAGGTCTGTTTCCGCGTACACTCATCACTTGACCGTCAACAGCGGAGACTCCTTCCATACTTGCTAAAACACTGGCAAGGTTGTGTCCCGGAGTTTGACGAACATCATCTCCCGACAATTTCACAGAAGCAACCGTTTTGTCCGCCTCAAAAACTTTCTGCGTGTACTTAACAACAACAACGTCTAAGTCAGTAGCACAATTCACCTTAACGTCAAGAAACTTCGTTTCTCCATCACTAACTTGCACTCCTTGTGTTGTAAATTTCGTTTTACAGGACATTTGCGCACTTGCATCAACCTCAACATCGTAAACACCGGTAGCAATACCAAAAATTTGATATTCCCCCTTATCGTTTGTCAGAGCTAGGTTGATAATTCTATCTTCCTTTTTAAGATAAACGTTGGTATATTGCAAAGCCTGACCTGTTTGATCAGCTACTTTTCCTTTTATCGTTCCCGATTGGGAGTGAACAAAACCACTGAAAAGAATAGCAATTCCCAGAGTTAAGAGTAACTTTTTAAACATATTACATTATTTTATATTAAACATAAAAATCTTCATTTTTTAAGGCGGTAAAAATATAAAAAAAAACAATATTAATAAATAATATTAGATTTTTTTTATAAGTCTTTAACTATAAGGTCTTTTTAAAATTTCACTAAATATAATTCCTCTATAAAAATTCTCTTTATTAAAATCTAACGCTATTTTACTCACTCCATCATCTCCCACAACATGCTCACCATCTTTGATTTCTACTATCTTATCACTTCTTATAGACTCTTCTTCAATCAATAAATTCTCTTGTGACGAATCGGTGGTCTCATACGTAAAATAACTTTTTTCATCAACTGTTTCCGGTTCTGTCGACTCTATTGGCGATTCCGTCATTGATTCGCGCGTTTCTATATGGGGCTGAGTAAAATCGGGAAAAGGTGAAGGTGTGTCATACACCGGCGATTCTTCGTCCGACTGCGGTCCGAAAAGCGGAGGTGTCGACTTAGTCGCTCTTTTCTTACTCTTGTTAGGAGGAGTGAATAGAAAGTATATAATTACTAGAGCAAGAAGAATTAATAGATTGTTCATCTTGATACATTTTAATTATCTGCAAAAATAATAAAAATTAGATTGAAAATACCTAATTTTTTTAGGATAAATTGGTGTAACATTATTTTTTATTGTTTTTTACTTAGTTAAACCTTCGTTTTTATTCTATTTTCCTTCGCTTAACTTTTACCTTTTCCCTGATTTTAAAACAGATAGCATAAATTATAAATTTTATATTAATACTTTTACTTTATATCACACAAAAGGGGAATAATAATTATATTTTTCTTGGGGGCGTGCCCCCTCGCTTCGCTCGGGGTCGGTCTCCGCCTCCAAGTCCGCAGGAAGGAGCTATGAATAGCATAGTCGAAAAAGGAGCTTCTAAAGGCGCTCTTTTTCTCCTTGCTCTTCAAAGCTCCTTCCTTTGCGGGCTATCCGGCTGCGCCCTCACGCACGCCAAGTTGCTTGTACAGAACTATTTAGGTCGAAAGTAGAGAGTGGAAAATGACCCCCGAAGAGGTAACATGATAATAAAATAAGTTTGGACTAAAACCCTTAATATCAGTATAATAACGCCGTCCACGACTTGAAAGTTGCGGCAATTGTTATGAGAAAGATCTCCTGCGTGAGGCGGGAGGCGGAAAGCCCGCAAGGGTGGGAGACGCTGGGGACGCTGCCGCAAAAAAGCGACCAGCGGAAGCTCTTTTTGCGGCTTTGCGACCCCACGGCTACCGCCCGCGTACTTGTAGCCGTACGCCGACCCCGAGCGTAGCGAGGGGGCACGCCCAAATTATAATTATTATTAAAAAAACAGAAAATAGATACAATAACGATAGCAATTGCAACGATTAAAAATATTTTGTCGGAAAACTCGTTTCTCTTAGATGTGTAAAATATTGATACGATTTTATTAATTAACTTAAAATTATTTTTATGCTGAAAAAAATAGGTTTTATTTTTGTTTTTACATTTTTTACGCTTTTTTTGTTCTCCCAATCTTTTACTACGCTTGAAGATTTTCAATGCACTTCGGTTACGGTTGGGAAAAAAGCATCAAAAGACGGGTCTGTCATGACTTCACATTCTGACGACAGTCATCGGTCGCGTACGGATATTTCCGTTGAGCCGGCTAAAACTCACCCTGCCGGCAGCATGCAAACGTTATATAAACGCACCACTGCAAAGCCTGAAAAGAACAAAATGCCTCGTTATGAAAATGTGGAAGTGGGAAAAATACCACAAGTTAAAGAGACTTATCAATTTTTAAATTCGGCATATCCTTGTCTAAACGAGGTACAATTAGCCATCGGTGAATCCACCTTTAGCGGTCGTCCTGAGCTTCGTTCCGATAATGGACTGATTGATTGTCCTTGTTTATGTATGCTTTTAATGCAACGTTGCTCCACCGCCCGCGAAGCCATACGCACCGCAGGCGAATTACTCAAAGAGTACGGCTGGATAGATGCGGGTGAATGTTTAACCATTGCCGACAAAAATGAAGTTTGGCATCTTGAAATTGTAGGTCCCGGGAAAGGGAAAAAGGGAGCCGTTTGGGCGGCACAACGCGTTCCTGACGATCATATATCCGTTAACGCTAACGCTTCACGAATTTTAGAAATTGATACGAAAAATAAAGATTACTTTATGTTTTCCGACAACGTTTTCTCCGTTGCAGAAGAAAATAATTGGTACGACAAATCGCAAGGAGCTTTTCGTTTTGCTTACGCCTACGCACCTGAAAGCAGAGCTATGCTTGCCTGCCGAAGACGTGAATGGCGTGTCTTCGACCTTTTAGCACCCTCTCTACGCTTAGACCCAAATTCCGAAAACTATCCATTCTCCGTAAAACCGGACTCTCTCGTTACCCTTGACGATATGGTGCGTGTCTTCAAAGATTATTATGAAGGAACCGAATTTGATATGCGTAAAAATATCACCGTAACCGACAGAGACGGTAAAACCGTCATTTCACCTTTTGCAAATCCGTTTATGAAAGTGGACGAATTAAAATTACATAAGGTAAACGGCGGCTGGCATGGCTTAGGGGAAAGAGCTATTGCCGTGCATTTCACCGTATATGCTACAATTATCCAGTGCCGCGACTTTTTACCCGATGAAGTGGGTGGTGTCTGTTGGTTCGCCCTGGATAATGTTGCTTCATCAATTTATATTCCAATTTACGGTTCTGTTACAGACCTTCCCGATACGTATAAAACTTGCGGACGAATAACCGGTTTTAGTAAAGACGCTGCTTGGTGGGCTTTCAATAGATTAGGAACTATAACAGCTAAACGATGGGGCGATATGCATAAAGTAGTAGACGACGTTTGGAATCCTTTACAAACTTCCTACTTTCAACAACAGAAAAAAATCGAAAAAAAGGCTCTCTCTTTGTTGAAAAATGAAGGAAAGTCAGCGGCGATTAACTATTTGACACGCTATACTAATGATTGCGGCATAGAAGTCGTGGAAAAAGCATGGCTCACCGGCGATTTAATATGGACCACCTTTGACGGTCGTTGGTAATATATTTCTCAAAAGGAATTGAAATTAATTGTATTTTTGAGAAACTATTATCACAACCTATCAATTTACATAAAACACTAATAATCAATGGAATGAAATTTCAAAATCTACTTCTCTTTTGATTTCATTCTTCGATTTTAAAAAAAGAAATAACTTTAAATACAATTATAATATGTTCTCTTTGATAAAAAAACAAATTTTTACCGCTTTTATTTTCACCGCATTCTTCTTATTTTCTTTTAAAATAGTAGCTCAAAACAATAGTTTTGCCGTTAACAATAGCAAAATGACGCAGTTTTTAAGGCAGATTGATGATCTTTATATTGACACTGTAAATTTTGACAAATTAGTAGAAAATGGTATTGTTGAGATTCTAAAGGAGCTTGACCCGCACTCTATTTACATTCCAAAGAAGGACGTTCAGCAAATGAACGAGCCTCTACAAGGTTCATTTGACGGGATAGGTGTTACTTTTCAGCTTATTAAAGACACTATTAACATTACCGAAGTAATTGTCAACGGACCGTCAGAAAAGGTGGGGCTCTTAGCAGGGGATAAAATCATTAAGGTTGACAGCTTAGATGCAACCGGAAAAAAAATCAACAATAAGTGGGTACAAACGCATTTACGTGGGAAGAAAGGGACAAAAGTGGTTGTTTTAGTCAAAAGAGGAAAAAATAAAACCCCGCTTGAGTTCACGATTATTCGCGACAAAATCCCTATGAATAGCATCAATGTTGCTTTTATGGTTGATTCTGTAACGGGTTACATTAGATTAGAACGATTTGCACAGACCTCGCCCAGAGAATTTAGAGAAGCTATAGGAAAGCTAAAAAGCGAGGGATTAAAAAATCTCATTTTCGATTTACGGGGTAATGGTGGCGGTTATTTAGATGCCGCTTTTAAAATTTCCGATGAGTTTATAAAGAAAGATTTGATGATTGTCTACACCGATAATTTCAGAAAAACAGGACAATCTTTTCGAGCCACAGAAGTTGGAAATTTTGAAAATGGGAAGTTAATTATTTTAGTTGACGAGGGGTCGGCTTCAGCGAGTGAAATTGTCTCCGGTGCCGTACAAGACTGGGACAGAGGTATCATTATGGGACGAAGAACATTCGGAAAGGGACTCGTGCAAAAACCGATTTATCTCCTCGACCAATCGATGATAAGATTGACAATTTCCAATTATTACACCCCTACCGGCAGATGTATTCAAAAACCGTATAATGACGGATTAAATAACTACTTCCGCGAACTTCAAAATCGTCAAAAGCACGGAGAATTTTTAAATGCCGATAGCATCTCTTTTCCCGATTCTCTCAAATATACAACCCCGCGAGGTAGAATTGTTTATGGAGGAGGCGGAATTATGCCCGATATTTTCGTTCCAATAGATACAAGTAAATACTCTTCATTTTTTAATGAAATGATACGAAAAGGTGCCTTCGGTGAATTTACCATGGAATATATGGAAAAACATCGTGATGAGTTGAAAAAGGAATATCCGACTTTTATTGACTATAAAAACAACTTCAATATCTCCGATAAAATGTATGACGAGTTCATGACTTTTGTCAAAGGGAAAGGTATTGCCGATACAGTAGCTTTTAATTTTGCTAAAAAAGTTGAAACTTTTGGACGAACCGAAAAAAAGAAATTAGATTCTCTCTTTACAACATTGGAGACTTTTGAACGAAAAAAAGAACAATTTGAAGATCTATTAACGGATTATCTCAAAACTTCTTACGAGGAAGCAATAAAATTGAGAAATCTCTCTAAGGTTCCTGAGTTCACGAAAGAGTATCTTAAATTTGAAATTGGACGTACTCTTTACAGCTATGGACAGGCATACGAAATTTTCCTTTTGAGTGACGATACTTTTTTACAAGCCTATAAAGCAATTAAAGACGATAGTTTATTTAAAAAATACAATGTAGATTTATAAATGATATCCAGACAAACTATTGATGAGATTCTTCTTGTTGCTAAAATTGAAGATGTAGTACAAGATTTTGTCGCTTTGAAAAAGAGGGGACAAAATTGGGTAGGTCTCTGTCCTTTTCATGATGATAGAAATCCGTCAATGTATGTTAGTCCTCGTCTTGGAATTTATAAATGTTTTGTTTGTAATGCAGGAGGGAATGCCGTTAATTTTTTAATGGAATATGAAAAAATCTCCTATCCCGAAGCTCTCCGTTATTTAGCTAAGAAGTATAATATTCAAATTCAGGAAGAGCGTGAATTGAGTGATGAGGAAATGTTAGAGAAGACAGAAAAAGATTCTCTTTTTGCGCTCAATGCCTTTGCCGAAAACTATTTTGTTGAACAGATGCATAATACTGAAACAGGACAAGCTATCGCTCTCTCCTATTTTAAAGAACGCGGTTACAATAATGCTACTATTCAACATTTTAGATTAGGTTATAATCCTGATGAATGGGATGCTTTCACCCAAGAGGCAATTAAAAACGGCTACAAAATCGACCATCTTTTAAAAGTTGGACTTACAAAAAAAACTGAAAATAATAAACTTTTTGATTTTTACAGAGGGCGTGTTATTTTTCCGATTCATAACACCATGGGAAAAATAGTCGGCTTCGGAGGACGTACCCTTAAAAAGGATGACAAAATTGCCAAATATTTCAACTCGCCGGAAAGTGAAATCTACCATAAAAGCAATATTCTCTATGGATTTTATTTTGCAAAAAAAGCAATCAGAGCGAAAGATAATGTCTATTTAGTTGAAGGATATACAGATGTTATTTCTCTTTATCAAGCCGGTATTCAAAACGTTGTTGCCTCTTCCGGGACGGCATTAACCGAAGGACAAATCAAGATTATCCTATCACAAACACAGAATATTACGATTCTTTATGACGGCGATAAAGCGGGCATCAAAGCGGCTTTACGCGGCGTTGATATGCTGCTGCCAACGGGATTGAACGTACAAGTTGTTCTTTTACCGGACGGCGAAGACCCCGACTCCTTTGTAAAAAACAAAAGAGACTCTGAAGTAGCTGATTATCTTGAAAATAATGCAGTTAATTTTCTATTGTTCAAGGCTGAATTACTCTCAAAAGAAGCCGGAAAAGACCCGATTAAAAGAGCTGAAGTGGTTTCTGAAATTGTCGAAAACATTGCAGAAATTAGAGATAATCTCGTCCGTGCCTTTTATATTAAAGAGTGTGCCAATCTCTTTCAAATAGAGGAAAATACTTTGAACGTGCAACTGCGAAAAATCGTTTGGAGAAAACTTCAAAAAAGAGATAAAAATAGTAAACCCGAAGTTTTACCACAGACTATAACAACGCCAACTCCACAAAAAAAAGAATTTGAAGAGAACTTACTCAATATCATTGAAAAAGATATTATTCTGCTTATTCTCAAATACGGAATGTATGAAATTGCTGTAGAAAAAGATTCGGACTATTCTATAATGCGTATTGACCAATATATCTTCAATGAATTTCACGAAGATGAAATATATTTTAGTCAACCGTTTTTCCAAACTCTATACGAAGAGTACGCTCTTATTGCCTCCGTAGCTAGAAATCAAGACGAAATTAAACGTTATTTCTCTCAACATGAAAACCAAGAAATCCAGCAATTTGTTATTCCCTATTTTTTAAGTCCTTCTCCTAGTTTTAGTGAAGAATGGGAAAAACGTTTTGACGTATTTACACACAGTAGCACCAATAATATTGAGAAGTTAAACGGAGAAATTATTGACCATATCAACATGTTCAAATTACGTATTATTGAAAATTACAGGAAATTATTGGATGTTGAACTTAAAGCCGAACATGACTCTGAGACAACGACAATTATTTTAGAAAAATATATGAAAGTTATTCAACGAAGAAATGAATTAGCTGATTTATTGGGCATCGTTATCACAAAATAAATGAAATAATATGAAAAACAAATTAGTCGTACATAATACTTTAACGAAGAAAAAAGAGCTATTTACACCTATTCACAAAGATTATGTGGGTTTATATGTTTGCGGTCCGACTGTTTACGGAGAACCTCATTTAGGACATGCACGTCCCGCAGTTACTTTTGATTTAATATTCAGATATTTACAACATTTAGGTTATAAGGTACGCTACGTCCGCAATATTACCGATGTAGGGCATTTAGAAAATGATGCGGACGAAGGTGAAGATAAAATTGCTAAAAAAGCCCGTTTAGAACAACTTGAGCCGATGGAAGTTGCTCAATTTTACATTGACAGCTATCATATTGCGATGGACATGCTTAATGTAAAACGTCCTTCCATTGAGCCTCGTGCTTCCGGACATATCATTGAACAAATTGAGATGATTCAAAAAATTCTCGATAAAGGTTATGCGTATGTTTCAGAAGGCTCGGTCTATTTTGATGTAGAAAAGTTTGATAAAAATTACGGCTACGGCAAGCTGTCCGGACGTGTATTAGAAGAGCTTTTTTCTAATACAAGAACACTTGACGGACAAGATGAAAAACGAAATCCCGCCGATTTTGCACTCTGGAAAAAAGCAACTCCTGAACATATAATGAAATGGAGTTCCCCTTGGAGCGTAGGTTTTCCGGGTTGGCATATAGAATGTACGGCGATGAGCACCAAGTACTTAGGCGAACATTTCGATATTCACGGAGGCGGGATGGATTTACTCTTTCCACATCATGAATCCGAAATCTGTCAAAGTACGATTGCTAACGGCGTTGAATCAGTGAAATATTGGCTACACAATAATATGATTACTATTAACGGTCAAAAAATGGGTAAATCCTTAGGAAATTTCATTACGTTAAATGAATTTTTCACAGGTAATCATGCCCTATTAGAGAAAAAATACTCCCCCATGACGATTCGTTTTTTCTTACTACAAGCTCATTATCGAGGGACACTTGATTTCTCTAACGAAGCGTTAATAGCTGCCGAAAAAGGCATGAACAAATTATATGCGGCATTTGAGACATTAAGCCGCTTAAAAATCAATGATACTCCTACTGAAAAAGCTCATCTTGATTGGGTTGAACGATGCTACGAAGCTATGAATGATGATTTTAACAGCCCCAAAGTTATTGCCGAACTTTTTGAAGCCACGCGACTTATCAATTTAGCACAACAAGGAGCAATTCACTTTAATCATGAAGAAATAACCGAATTTAAAAGAAATTTTGAGCTTTTCTTTTTTGATATTTTGGGTATGAAACGTGAAAATGCCGAAAACAACAACCAAGATTTAGTTGAACAACTGATGCAACTAATTTTACAAATTCGTCAACAAGCCAAAACAGATAAAAATTGGGAAATCGCAGACGCTATCCGTCAACAACTCAACACAATTGGAATTACTGTAAAAGATACTAAAGAGGGGGCTACTTGGGAAAAAGATGTTAACTAATTTTTCAAATGTAACTCTTTTACATAATAATTTGAATATTTTTTTTCAAAAAACGAATATCATGTTAATTTTTCACTATTTTTGCAGTGAGAAGTATTAAAATAGAGCATAATATGAAAACGCGATTATTTATACCCATAGTAATTTGTCTTTTTTCCTTGTTTTTATGTACGCAATGTAAAAAAGATAAAAGTTGTAAAGCAATCATACACGTATATTTTTCAAACAACGGCATTGATGCAGAAGAGCCTGCCGCAGGCGCTTACGTAGCCATAGGACAAAATGCAAATTATGCTGATTTCGCTAAGGCTGAAGGGTATACTAATGAACAAGGAATTTTTGAACATTCCTTTTTATATGAAGCATCCTTAGAAGTATATGCTACGTCTTCTAAAGATGTAGGCGATGTGCCTATCATGTACGCCGGAGCAACGCAAATCAAACTGGAAGCCGGTGAAACTACCGAAATCGACCTGCTTATAATCCCTGTTCAGTAATATCGTTTACTATCTTTTTTGTTTTACCATATTTATTAAACCTTGAAACCCGAAAAAAAAGGAGTTGTTTTTTTAATAGTAGCTACTATTGTTCTTTTTTCGACTTTTTTTATTCTTAAAGATAAAAATATCATTATTCCTATAGAACAGGTGGATAGCAAAAACAGCGATAAAAAATCGGACGAGAACGTACTACATGTATTATTGTTTACTCATTACACTGATTATTTTATTCATCAAGGTATACCTATGGGTTTTCAATATGAGCTTCTCCAAAAACTAACAACATCTTTAGATAAAAAAATAGATATCACTCTTGAAAATGACCCAAATTTAGCATTTTCAGCTGTTTTTTCTAACCAATATGACATTGTAGCTATGGATTTTAAACAGAGTGCTATCGTAAAACAATTAGTAACTACTTCTCTCCCTCATTCGCAATCTTATCCCGTTTTAATTGAAAGAAAAGGAAAGAAAAACGATAATATCGACACTATTCATAGAATATATATTCCGGCTCATTTCCCCTCTTTTATTTATCTTGATTCTTTACCTGAAAATACAATTTGGAAAATTAAATACAGTAGCTCTTACACTATCGAAGAACTTTATGATTTATTAGACGCAAAAAAAATAGATTATCTTGTATCCGATTACCATACGGCTTTAACGTTACTTCCATTCTATTCAAATCTAAAAATAAGTTATAGGTTAGGTGACAATTATGATAGAAATTGGGTGTTAAATGATAATAATCATGGTTTGAATAAACAGATTAATCATTGGCTCTCTGATTTTACACAGTCAACAAAATATAAAATTCTCACTCGCAAGTACTTTACCCCGTACAATACAAAAAACATTCCGGATTTAGAATCACGTTATAAGAAAATATCACCTTACGACCTTATGATAAAAAAGCATGCGAAAAAGAGTGGTATAGATTGGCGCTTTATTGCCTCCATAATGTATCAAGAATCGCGCTTCGTAGCAACGGCTGTCGGTATTGGGAACAGTTTCGGACTTATGCAGTTCATGCCGTCTACAGGCGAACGATATAACGTTTCGCAAAATTCTTCCGAAGAAGAACAAATTAAAGCAGGTGTCGAATATTTACAATCAATGCATAAATATTTTTCCGATATTGAAAATGATGAAGAACGTTTAAAATTTCTTTGTGCAAGTTACAACGCAGGCGCCGGGCACATACAAGATGCTCGGCGACTATGCAAAAAACATGGTGAAAATGACAAAAATTGGGAAAATGTGTCAAAATATCTGATTTTAAAGTCGAAAAAAAGATTCTTTGAAGACGAAGTGGTTAAAAACGGTTACTTCCCGGGCAATCATACCGTTAAATATGTTGAAGAAGTTTGGACACGTTATATCGCTTATAAAGCAATTATTCATAAATAGTAAAATTTAACGAAGAATAATTTACTATTTTTGCACTTTAATATAAAAGCTAATGAAAGTTTCTGCTACACAAAATAATGTCAACGCATCTACTGAAAAAATATATCAGTTGATTGCAAATCCGAGAAATTTCTCACGCTCCCTGCCTGAACAAATTACTATTGAAGAAGTTACTGACGATTATTGTAAATTCAACATTCCCGGCGTTACCAGCTTGACGTTAAGAATAGCTGAAAAGAATCCTTTTTCTAATATCACCTATGCCGCTGAAAATGACAAAAATATAACCACTTCGATTGCCATTTCTCTTCAAGCTATTCAAGACAATCTCTCCTCGTTGACCGTTGAAATTGATGTAGCAATTCCTATATTTTTAGCAGGAATGGCGAAAAATCCATTACAAAATTTAGTTACTTTAATCGCTGAAAGAATAAAGGTAAAAGCTGAAACAGAATAAATTATGGAACAGAATACTATAAGAACGGAAAATCTTACCAAAAAATATCGTTCTCGTACAGTCGTCAATGACGTTTCCATTGAAGTAAAACAGGGCGAAATTGTCGGTCTATTAGGACCTAACGGTGCCGGAAAAACCACCTCCTTTTATATGATTGTAGGGTTGATTAAGCCCTATTTTGGTAATGTTTATCTAAATGAGACCAATATTACAAAATTTCCTATGTACAAGCGTGCTCAAATGGGCATCTCCTATTTGCCGCAGGAAGCGTCCGTTTTCCGTCATTTGAGTGTTGAAAATAACATTAAGGCAATTTTAGAATTTACATCATTGAGCAAAGAAGCGCAAAAATCGCGTTTAGAGGAGTTGATTAATGAGTTTAATTTACATAAAGTTAGAAAAAACTTAGGGAATAATCTATCGGGAGGTGAGCGAAGACGTACTGAAATCGCTCGTTGTTTAGCAGCGAATCCGAAATTCATCTTGTTGGACGAGCCGTTTGCGGGCGTAGACCCGATTGCGGTGGAAGATATTCAATCTATTGTCGCCCAATTAAAGAACAAAAATATTGGCATCTTAATTACCGACCATAACGTACACGAAACACTCTCCATCACGGACAGAGCTTATCTGCTTTTTGAAGGAAGATTGTTAAAATCGGGGACGGCTCAAGAGTTAGCCGAAGACGAATATGTAAAGAAAGTCTATCTGGGTAAAAATTTTGAGTTAAGAAAATATTAGTTTTTTTTTAATTATCCAAAATCAAAAAGACGGTACGTCTATTTTTCGCACGCCCCTCCTCCGTACTATTCGGCACAATGGGCATTAATTCACCGTAACCTTTATAACGAAGTCGTTGAGGGGAAACTTTTTTCTCAATAATATAACGATAAACGGACTCCGCCCTTTTTTCCGATAGTATCTGGTTATCTTCTTCTGTTCCAATATCATCGGTATGACCTTGTATTTCCACTTTTATCGTAGGATTATCCTCTAAAAATTCGACAAATAAATCGATTATTGCCCGCGATTTTGCGGTTAAATCCCATTTATTAGTTGCAAAATAGATATTATTCAAATTATAACTTTTCCCCTTTTCAATCTTCTCAATATCAATATCGTCCGTTACAATTCTCTTTTCAATTTCTTCCACGGTAATCAGCCGTGTATCGTAGGCATACCCCTCATTTTTAACATTAAGAATCAATTCTTCTTGCCCATCTTTTTTAATTTCTGCGGCTATGGCATACTTTCCCGAATATTCGTTAACTTTTGTTTCGGCGATAATATTCGAAGCGGTGTCACGTATTTGAACAATCGCTTCAATTTTATCACCTTCTACATCTTTAATCTCTCCTTTAATTAACAGCATATTTCGAGGACGTGCCTCTTCGTGTAATTCAAACTGATATATATTCCAATCTTTTCCATCTATATGATTGGAAGAAAAATAGGCGATATCGCCTTTAAGATTAACAAAAAAATCCACTTCATCCATTTCCGTATTGATAGGATAGCCGATATTGACCGGTTTTTGCCACCCTTTTTCGCCTAATTTAGAATAGAAAATATCCATGCCACCCATGCCGTCGTGTCCCGCCGAAGAGAAATAGAGTGTTTTACTATCGGTATGTAAAAAGGGCGAGCGTTCATTGCGTGAAGTATTAATCATAGGACCGACATTTTTCGGTTTTCTCCATTTACCATCATCTCCTCTTTCTGTATACCAAATATCTGAACCGCCGAAGCCACCGGGGCGGTCGCTGGCAAAAAAGAGTAATTGTCCGTTGGAACTTAAAGAGGGCTGCGATTCCCACGAATCTATACGATTAACACTATCACCCAAATTTGCAGGTTCCGTCCACTCTCCACCTATCAATTCCGAATAATACAAATCATAATTGGGATAGTTTTGATTATTTATTTTCACATTAGTAACTTTCACAAATATCAAAAAATCGTTCCGTAGATTCACGGTCGGACTTCCTTCGTTATTTCCATCTTGATTAAATGGATAAGGCATCGGTTCTCCGACTTCAAAATCACCATTCTTATTTCGTTTGCTATATGAAAAGTATTCACGATCTACGTAGTTTTCTTGAAAATATGCCTCTTGCATTTTAATAGTTTTTCGTCTCGTGAAATAAAAATACTCATCATCTGGAGAAATAGTAGCCAAATACTCATCATGATGCGTAGAAATTCCCACAACGGGCTTAGGGTCAAATTTCACAGGATTTGATAAAATTTTTTGATAAAAATTTGATTTTTTAATAATCATTTCCGCCTCTTCAACGTAGGTGGATTTTTTTATCAAATCGGGATTTTCTACAATGACAGTTGCAAATTTTATAGCATCATCAAAATTTTCAAGTAAATAAGAGAGGCGAGCGGCGTAAAGATGAACCTGAATATTATAAAATGGACATACATCGTACATCTTTTGGATAACACGAATTGCATTTTTTGCATCTTGTGTGTTTTCTATAAGCAGTCCGTTAAGTTCAATCGGCAAATAATAACCGAGAGCTAAATAGTAGTTAACTTCCAAATTATCCGGATATTCTTCCAAAATTTCATAATAAATTTTAAATGCTTCTTTTTTCTTACCTTCTTTTTGCAACTCACGACCTTTTTTAAACTCTCTTTCTACTTGTTTGCTCATTTTCTGCACACAAGGGTCTTCCTCTTCCTGTGCTTTTAAAGTAGGGAAAATTAAAATGATTTGAAGTAAAAAAAGAAAGAGAAATCGCATACGATGAGTTATTGTTACATAATAATAAAGTTACCTTTACAAATGCAAAAATAACAATTTTAAAACGAATTATAAAGAAAAAAGATTAGTTTTTGATACAACGAACACTATAACCATAATCTTTGGGAATCAATTCCATAAGCCCGGTTTCACAACTATAGCTTAAATGGAATGTCTCTGCTCTGTCATTATTTCCCACTGCTGAAGTCCAATAATAGGCATTTCCTCGCAAGTTGTAAAAGTTATTACTGATAGGATTGTAGTAACCGCCCGGAAGTGAGGTAAAATCGGTTGCATTATTACCCGGTACTATCCAATAATTCGGACTTTTCAGCTCATCGACGGGATAAGCAGTAAGGTTTCTATACTGTTCGGCTGTAGGGATATGCCAACCATCAGGGCAAAGACCTTGTATGGTATCCGAAATTGCCCCGTCATATCCGACCGGTAATCGCAGTGCCGAATACCAATCATACAATCTACCATAGATTGCTAAATTCAAACTAGTATCAGGATACATCGCAGCCCAATAAACATGTGTTTCAGGAATAGAAGTTCCGTCCGTATAGAGTGTTGCTGCTGAGTTTTCTTTAGTCCAACAATCGCAACCGACACGAACTGTATTATATCGTATATTATTCCCGTCATAAGCATAAAAACCATCACCACAAGGCGGAAAGGCAACAATAACATTCTGCGTACAATACAACACTTTATCAGCGATTGACAATGTCCATAAAACCGGAGTAGTATCACCGACAATGTATCGTAACGGTTCGTTATTTTGCATAGCTATAGGATATGGAACAACTTGTGGATGTTGGAGCGGGAAATTGGGGATATCGCTAATACTATAACCGGCTACCAAATGGGTGTCGGTAGGACAGGTTGCAACATAAACCATTACACCAACCGTGCTATCACAACCATGAATGGTTGGTAAAATAATCGTGTGATCTCCTTCACTATATAATATCGTGGAATCGTTATAGGCATACGGTAATTGTGAATCATACACTAGGAGTGTATCTGTAACAAAATAGATGGGATGTATAGTAAGGTACAACTCGGCAACGGTGTCATAACGATGATACGAGGAGATTGGATAGTAGTTATCGGTAAAAAAATCTCCCGCTGTGTGTAAAGGCATATCAAAATTATGATGTTGATAATGCATTGTAGAATCTGCTTCTTGGCAGACCGTATCCATAATAATAGTATAAATAATATAAGGTTGCTGAACTCCTGCCGTAGCGGCTCCATTATTCTCAAGATGGGCGGCAAAGACTTGCCCATACGTAAAAGTAACGTACTCTTGTTGAGGATCAAAAAAATCACCCATTTGAGACCCGATAGAAAGAAATCCTGACTGGGCAAATCCTTTTAAACTAAACAAAAACAAGAAAAAAAAGAAGAAAATATTTCTTACTATTTCTTTAAAATGCATATATTTATTAGACTTTTTAGATTTTGTTAAGAATACTCCTAAAATTTAAGGGGCAAAAATACAAAAAAAAATAATACAATCCATTAATTTCATTTCAAAATCTTTTTTATTTTTTTGTTGTGTTTTTTTTATATATTTGCAAACTTAAAAAAAAGGTATAAAAATTATTTAATTCAGTATTAATCAAATATATAAAAATTATGCGCAACAAAGGATTGATTCTATTTTTCACAATACTCATTGCACTAACTTGCTTATATTGTTTATCATTCACTTTTGCCACTTGGCGGGTAGAAAAGGCAGCTAAGGAGTACGCACAAGATACGAAAAGTATAGAAGAAGTAAGAGCTAAAGCTGACGGAAATGCAATGTTAGAGAAACAATTAGTAGATTCTCTTATTTCGGAACGTGAGCATCAATATCTCATGAGAATGAACGATTCCGTTATTTTTCTTGGATCTACCTATAAAGAATGTAAATACAAAGAATTAAATATGGGATTGGACTTAAAAGGCGGTATGAATGTAACGTTAGAGATTGCCATTCCCGATATTGTTGAAAGTTTAGCCGAAAATACGACTGACCCTCTCTTTGCTAATAGTTTTAATAAAGCCCTCGAAACCTATTCTAAGACACAAGGTGATTTTGTTGACATTTTTGTTGAGGCTTTTAACAATGAAAAAATTGAATTAAAGTTAGAAAATGCAAATTTAAGAACCTATTTTGGAGAACGTGCGGGTATAAAAAATGCAAAAGATGAAGATATTATTAAATTTATAAAACAAGAATCGGATGAAATTGTAGATAGAACATTTAAAATTCTCCGTACACGTATTGACCGTTTTGGTGTTGCACAACCCAATTTACAACGTCTACAAAGAGGTCGTATTTTAGTGGAACTACCCGGCATTAAAGAACCTGAACGTGTTACCGATTTATTAAAAAGTACAGCGAAATTAGAGTTTTGGGAAGTTTATAACGATGTTGTAGGAGGACAAACTATCCAACAACGCTTTCAAAAAGCGGATATACAGTTAGCTAAAGAATTAAAAGCTAAAAAAGAGTTTGAAAAAGACACCACTGCGAAAGATACTACGGCACTCGCTTTACAAGGATTAGATACTACTTCTGTTGAAAACAGCGAAGAAATAGGTGCTATTCTAAGCAAAGCAGTTGCAGGAAACGACGGAATAGCTATCGCCTACTTTAGAGAAGCCGATATGAAGGAGATTGACAAACTCTTACCCAATATCACGCGTATTATGGGTGATAAAAGTATTGTTTTCTATTGGGGATCTCCTGAAAAACAATTTAAAAATGCATATCCTCTCGTACCTTTAAAAAGAAATAATGATCGTATCGGACCTATTTTAAGTTCTGAAACTGTCGGTGGGGCACGCGTAGTTCGTACAGCGCGTCAAGATATTGACCAAAACAATAGAACTGTAGTTGTTATGACAATGGAAGATCGTGCTACGGAAGAGTGGCGTAAAATAACAAAAGCCGCTGTTGATAATAAAAGTAAAGCAACTTTTATTGCCATTGTTCTTGATGAATTTGTTTATTCTCACCCACACGTAAAAAGCGAAATTCCTAACGGAACTTCTGAAATCTCCGGTAATTTCACTATTGATGAAGCCAAAGACTTGGCTACCGTGTTGAATTCCGGAAACTTAGAAGCAAAAGTTAATATCGTCCAATCAGAAATTGTCGGACCAACCTTAGGAAAAGAGTCCATTCAAGCAGGATTTCTCTCATTCCTCGTAGCCTTTCTCATTGTATTAGCTTTTATGTTATTATATTATGACCGTGCCGGATACGTAGCAAATTTAGCACTATTTACTAACCTTTTCTTTATTATGGGCGTTTTAGCTTCATTAGGAGCTGTATTAACACTTCCGGGTATTGCGGGGATTGTGCTCGCTCTCGGTATGGCCATTGACGCTAACATTATTATATATGAGCGTGTCAGAGAAGAAGTTCGTGCCGGAAAAGGTCTACGACTTGCCATCGAAGACGGATATAAAAATGCCTATTCAGCTATTATTGACGGACAAGTTACAACGTTAATAACCGCTATCGTACTCTATATTTTCGGTTCAGGTCCTATCCAAGGATTCGCTACCACTTTAATTATTGGTATCTTATCTTCATTATTTACGGCTATCTTTATTTCAAGAATAATTTTTGACCAACGTGTGAAAAAAGGAAAAAATATTTCATTCGGGAATAAAATAACTATCAATTTCTTCACTAATACAAATTTCGACTTCCTCAAACGGAGAAAACTCTTCTACATCATTTCCATTCTTTTATCGCTCATTATGATTATTTCCTTTATATTCCAAGGGTTGAATCCGGGTATTGACTTTACAGGAGGACGTAATTATGTAGTACGTTTTGACCAAAACATACGTACCGATGAGGTGCGTACTGCTATTGCCGAAGAGTTCGGTGGCAATCCTGAAGTGAAAACTTTTGGTGGAAATGACCAAGTTAGAATCACTACAAATTACAAAATTGATGAGAACGATGTAAGTGTAGATAAAGAATGTGAACAAAAACTCTATAATGCACTAAAAGGTTTTTATCTAAAGAAAGATATTACAGAAAAAGATTTCACACAGCAAACAGACCCGCGCGGTATTCAAAGCTCTCAAAAAGTTCAACCTTCTATCGCAAGAGAGTTGGTTATAGATGCTTTTTGGGCTGTAGTCGTATCGTTATTCCTTATATTCATTTATATAGCCGTTAGATTTAAAAATTGGCAGTTCGGACTCGGCGGCGTAGTCTCGCTCATACATGACGCACTGCTTACTATCGGATTATTCTCACTCTTCTACAAAGTAATGCCTTTCTCAATGGAAATCGACCAATCCTTTATTGCGGCAATCCTAACGGTTATCGGATACTCCATTAACAACGTAGTAGTTATCTTTGACCGGGTACGTGAAAATTTAGCTCTCTACCCGAAAAGAGAACTTTACGTCAATTTTAATACCGCTGTTAATTGGACATTAGGGCGAACCATGAACACCTCCGCAACAACAACTTTGGTTATTTTAGCAATCTTCATCTTCGGCGGTGAAGTAATTCGCGGTTTCGTCTTTGCCATGGGAGCTGGTATTATCATCGGAACTTATTCTGCTCTTTTCGTCTCTACTCCACTTGCTTATGACCTTCTTAAAAATGCAGGAAAAAAAATTAAAAGAACAAAAGTTGAATTAATAAAATAATATTGTAACTTTGCAAATTAAGGTTGCTAATTTTAAAAAAAATCTTATTTTAGCACCTTAATTTGTATATTTTATTAAATGTTCGTAATTATGAAAATAAAAATAGCTTTTTTATTATCCTTAACTATTTTATTTACAGGTGTTTCAGCAATTAAAGCACAACATCCTCTTAAAGAAGCAGACAATGCTTTTAAATACTGCCAATACGAAAAAGCACTTGATGAATATAAAACAGGAATTCGAAAAATTAGAAAAAATCAAATCGAAGTTCGTAGAGTAACCTATCAAATTGCTGAATGTTACCGAATTATGGGAGATATAAAAAATGCAGAAAAATTTTATGAACGTTTAGAGAAAAAAAATTATCAAAAAGATAACCCAATGATTCTCTTCCATCTTGGGAATATTGCTTTATCAAAAGGTGAATACGCAGATGCTTTAAAATATTTTGAAAATTTCAAAAAACGTGCACCCGAAGACAAACGTACGGACGTTCTCATCGAATCATGTCAAAAAGCGAAAACTTGGACAGAGAATCCTACTCGTTACGAAGTGGAAAATTTTAAAAAATTCAATACTCGACAAGATGATTGGGCACCACGATGGGGAAATCCTAATAAGCAAAATCAAATCATTTTCTCTTCTAATCGTGACGGCTCCGTGGGTAAGGGCACAAACCAATGGACGGGAGGCGGTTTTTCAGATATCTATAAATCTGATAAACCAAAAAGCAAAAATACCGAATGGCCCGGTGAATGGTCGCCGACACTCCCCCTTGACGAAGAGCAAATTATCAATACTAGTGTCAACGAAGGCGAAGCCTCAGCAAATGCTAAAGGAACAACAATCTATTTTACAAAATGCCCGCAAGATAAAAAAAAGGTTTACGGCTGCTACGTATATCAAGCATCGCGAAAAGGTAAATCATGGAGCGTACCCGAACTCGTTGAGTTAGGTCCCGACTCCTTCAACTACGTGCACCCCTTTATCTCCGATGATGAACTAACTATCTATTTTGCATCGAATAAACCCGGCGGATATGGCGGTTACGATATTTACAAAGCAACACGTGCCAAAAAATCTGCTAAATTCGGAAATATTAAGAACTTAGGAAATGTTGTCAATACACCCGGACAAGAAGTTTTCCCCGCTCTGCGTGGAGACTCCGTCCTCTATTTCTCCTCAGACGGACACCCCGGAATGGGAGGACTTGATATTTTCTACTCTAAAATTAAGGATGGAGTATTTGAAAAACCTGAAAATATGATGTACCCCATCAACTCCAACGCCGATGATATTGGTATGATGTTTGATGATAGTAAAGTTATTGACCCAAAATCTAAATCGGAATATTTGGAAAAGGGATTTTTCTCCTCTAATCGTCCCGGTGGTCGCGGCGGTGACGATATTTACTACTTCGTCCTTCGCCCACTTGTCTTTACCCTCTCCGGCTTCGTGAAAGACGCTCTCACCTTACAATATATTGATAAGGCTGATGTGGAAATTATCGGTACGGACGGAACCTCTTACAAAACTAAAACAGACATTAAAGGCTATTACCACTTCGATAAAACGATGATATTAAGTAATGTTACTTACAAAATGAGAGTAACAAAAAGTAAATACTGGGAAGAAAATAATACCGCTTCACAAACCACAGTAGGATTAACCGAAAATACTGACCTAAAACAAGATTTCTTACTAACACCTTACCCCGTTGAACCTATTGTTTTGCCTGAGATTCTTTATCCTCTTGATGAAGCTATCCTTCTACCTCAATATAAAGATTCACTTATGTCTCTTTATGAAATTATGATTAAAAACCCAACCATTGTGGTAGAACTTCGCTCGCATACGGACTTCCGCGCCTCGGACGAATATAACGAAGACCTTTCTCAACGCCGTGCACAATCGTGTGTTGACTTTTTAATTTATGAAAAAGGAATCGATGCCGATAGAATTATTCCAAAGGGTTATGGAGAGTACAAACCGCGTAAACTTGAAAAAGACATGACGATTACTTATAACAAAAAGAAATTTACTTTCAAAAAAGGAACCGTCTTAACGGAAATGTATATCACAGGGTTAACTTCACGTGACGAACAAG
>DUOL01000038.1 GCA_012838875.1 Bacteroidales bacterium
AGCATTTCCTCCTACGAAAGTGGGAGGAAATGCGTTGTTTTATTAGAACCGCTTAGCCGATTGGCAGAGCGGGCGGCATTCTTTTTGCCTTGATTTTTTGGTACTTTTGTATCAAGACAAAAGTACGAAGAGAATTTGTCTCGTCCTAAAAAAAGTTGACACTTTTTGTTATACATATTACTTTTTTCACTTTCCGCTTTTCATTTTGAACTTAAATGGCTCTGCACGAGCAAGTTGGCGTGCGTGAGGGCGCAGGTGGAAAGCCCGCAAGGGCGGAAGCCGCTGGGGACGCGGCGGTAAAAAAGCGACTTTAGAAGCTCTTTTTGCCGCCTTGCGTCCCCACGGCTTGCGCCCGCGGACTTGTAGCCGAAGACCGACCCCGAGCGTAGCGAGGGGGCACGCCCTAATTAAAAATATGAAAGATATTTTTATTAATAGTGTAGATATGAAACAAAATATTTTTTCGTTAATTTGAATGAAAAAGGGGAGCAAATTATTTTGATGAAGGGGAAAAAAGGTGGGGGAAGCGTACACGGAATTTTTAAATAAAAATGACGTTTTTACGCGAATTAATTTGAAGTTTTCGGAAAAAAGTATTTATTTTGCAATATGAAATATAATTTTGATGAGATAATCCCAAGACATAATACAGGTTCATTGAAATATGATGACTGCATGTCGATTTACGGGGCTTCGGACTTACTACCTATGTGGATTGCCGATATGGATTTTAAAACCCCCGATTGTATTGTTGATGCTTTAAAAAAGCGTTTAGAACATCCAATTTTTGGTTATTTTAATCACTCGAAAGAGTTTTATGAGTCAATCATTTCTTGGATGCAAAAACGGCATCAGTGGCAAGTAGAGAAAGATTGGATTACTTTTGCGCCTACGGTTGTAACGGCTTTAGCGACTCTTATTCAGACTTTTACTAAAAGTGGCGACAAAATTTTAGTTCAACCGCCGGTTTACTATCCGTTTTTTACTGTTGTTAAAAATCAAAATCGTACCATCGTTGAAAATCCGCTGAAGTTAGAGGGCGATTTGTATAAAATGGATTTTTTTGATATGGAAAATAAACTGAAAACAGGTGTTGCGATGATGATTTTGTGCAATCCGCATAATCCTGTGGGGCGTTGCTGGCAGCCCGAAGAGTTGCAAAAAGTGGCGGAATTGTGCCTGAAATATAACACGTTACTTATTTCCGATGAGATTCATTCCGATTTAATCATGCGAGGTTATCGGCATACGGTCGTGGCTTCCCTATCATCGGCAATAGCCGAAAATACGATTACTTGCATGTCGCCAAGTAAAACGTTTAATTTAGCGGGCATGACAACGTCAGAAGTTCTGATTTCCAATGAGAAGCTACGAAGCCGCTATCAGGATTTAATGAATAATCATCATTTTCTATGCGTGGGCAACATTTTTGGCGAACTTGCTTTGCAAACGGCATACTTACAAGGGGAAGAGTGGTTAGAACAGTTGCTTGATTATCTAACCTCGAACGTGCAATTTACGAAAGAACTTTTAGCAGCGAAATGCCC
>DUOL01000233.1 GCA_012838875.1 Bacteroidales bacterium
GCAAAAAGAGCTTACAAGCTCGCTTTTTTGCCGCCGCGTCCCCAGCGGCTTCCACCCTTGCGGGCTTTCCACCTAAGCGCCTCACGCAGCCAAGTTGCTCGTGCAGAAATAGTAAACTTTGAGCATTGCACACTTTTTGTGACACTACCAGAGAGAAAGCGAACGAAACCCCGATGAGCAAAGCGATTGAATGCAAAAATGCAAATTGTTGATAACTTTTTTGGGAAAGGGGAATTTTCAAAGCAAAAGGCAAGAAAAACTGCCTTTACGCCTAATCTTTAAAATTGTTTTTGATAATCAGATGATTATTTCGACAACTCACGTTCTAGAGCATTACATCTATTTCATCGGTTCTAATTGCGGTATAAAATAAACTTTCTCTACGTCTTCATTTGTAGGAAAAAAACCGCAATAAATTATCTTATAATCTTTGTTCCAAGAGAAACTTGTTTTACTCTGAAAGTTATGTTGCCATATAGTTTTCTTATTCTTGTCTGTTAGGACTTCCATTGTAAGCATCATTCCCGAACTTTTAGCAAAAATATCATTAGGTAATCCTTTTAATTCAAGATGTCTTTTATATATACCTCTATAAACCAAATGGTAATTTACATAGATAGACACCAAATTATCATTATTCAGATTGTAAGGATTGTTCAAGAACATAAATTTTATCCAAGTACTATCGTTCTGTATTTCCGTTTTTTTCTCTGCTAAATATTCATCAATAGAATTATATTGAATCTGACTTTTCCCCAAGTCAATAAACTCGTTTGCTGCTCTTTTATGGTTACAGGAAAATAATGAAACTGCCATAAGCATTATTATTATTATACTTTTCATCTTCTTACTTCTTTTTAAGTGAAATATATTTAATACGTGTAGCTCCCTCGCCCGCTTGTGGTAGTTTTATACTGCCATTCGTATTAAATCCGTTTCTTCTCCTATTCCATTTTGCTCTCCAACCTTGTCCCTCATTCATTTTTCTATAAGTACATTGCCCTCTATATCCTGTAACCGTACAACCTGTTCGGGCAGACAAATCATTTGCAAGAGAAGTTCCATTAGCTGTATTGGTTGCAGAATTGCAGGTATATAAATCTATGGTTGCGTTATTAAATGCTCTTTTATTAAGCTGTTTTACATTATCTTTTGACCAAGAAAAACTTGCTTGGTTATCTTGGTTGTATGTAAACTCCGCAGAACCTGCAAAACCGTGTCCAAATACTGACATACTTGTTATCTGGTCGCCTTGTCGAGCTTCCGATAAATCAGAAACTCCAATATCTTTAGAATTTAAGTAGTTAGTCAATTCATCAGCCGAGCCAATAGACTGAAAGCCTACATCTAAATCTTCAGCTATGGATTGGAATTTTGCTATATCATCATCGGAATATCCCGCAGTCATAACAGCCCAAGTAATAGGTTCGTCTCCCTCTGCTTCCTTGAGTTGCTTTAATCGGGTTATTGCAGGTTCTATAAAATTGTATTTATATCGGTCTCCGTCATATTCTCCCCCAGATATTACGATACCCTCTTGCCCGTCGGGGTCAATCATATTCACCGGATTATTCACACAATATGCATAGGGAGTTAAGTTTGGGTATTTGTCGCTTAGTGGGTCTACGCTATGCCGGATGCTTAGGTCGGGGTGGTAGAAGTAACGCAACGTTTCCATAATCAATGGAATTTGATTTGGCAAAGGTAATTAAAAAAGTCGAAAGTCTGAATCCAATTACGAATTACGGGGTTAAAATTATAACACATTGATATATAAATTGATACAATGGTGATTTTGTCAATTTATTTGACCGTAGAGATGCAATGCATTGCGTCTCTACAGCAATGTTCAATCTCGTAATTCGTAATTGATTATTCCGCCCTCCGCCTTCAACCTTCCGCCTTCATAATGCCACCCCTTAGGGGTTTTCTTGAAAGGATCCTTTCCTTTTTGTGAAGTTCTTTTATTATCATTCCCAAACCCCTTTCTGTTTAAGGTCTTTTAATGAAAAAATTATGGTACTATCACGTGGTGTACAATAAGTGTTCAAGTAAACAATGATACTATCTCCTTTCACTGCAATATCAGGCCAATAGTGATCTCCCACAGTAGTAATATATTTACGAAAAGTAGTAGAATCTGTAATAAATAAACTAACGTAATCACCATTTGTGGCGCCGCCTGTCCAAATCAAATACCGCTCAACAAATAATGAGTCGGATATTGGAGTCGTTCCACAATGATGCGTTTTATCCCGTAAATTCAATCTACAGCCACACAGTAATAGTAAAACAAAAAAAACACCAAAAAAATAACTTCTCATACTTCCTTTATTTGTTCTCTCTCGTATGTTCCATTCCAAGAATATTGAAAAGAAAATCATTTGCTTGATCCCCATATTTACAGCTTTTCCCCCACATTAATTCAACGAAATGTTCCTTAAAAGTAGGATCTTTTCTCAGCCCTAACTTTACAACTTCTGCGATACCAGCACATTTAAATAATTTTTCATCAGAAAAACCAGACAAAACACCAACATATCCGTAATGAAAATTACCCACATCGGCAGCTGAAGCACCCGAGAAATAATCACATGAAAAAGTTGTACTTGTTCTGTTGTCATGATCATATTGCCACGCAATTCCCCAAATAGTACGCATTGAACTTTTGGGGTTGTTGCTATTATTATTCTTCAAATCCCAATCACCGTAAGTTTTCACTTTCTCATAGAAGGACATATAGCGATTTACAATACCCATTTTGCTTATTTTTCGAGCATATTGAGCACTTGATTGCAATTTATTGTCAAAAAATCCAGATTGATCTATGTTCCCACCTAATTCACCAACTTTTGTACCATTACCACCAGTATTTTGATTTTGAGCTCTTTGTTTGTCAATTTGTTCCTTAGTTGTTCCTGTTTTATCACTCATCGGGTCAACGCTAAGCCTAATGCTTAGGTCGGGGTGGTAGAAGTAACGGGGCGTTTCCATAATCTTTGAGGATTGATACGGCAAAGGTAAATAAAAAAATGAAAGAAAATGCCAACAATTAAACAATTCTCATTTCTTAATTTTTATCATGTCCCCCCTTCGGGGTTAGTTTTTCATTTTCAACTTATTGAGCAATAGACTTTTA
>DUOL01000234.1 GCA_012838875.1 Bacteroidales bacterium
AAAATATCGTTTGTAAAAAGATTCACATTTTGCAATATTTCTTCTATTTTCTTCCAAAATTTTAAAAAAGCTCCAATTTGCGATGTAAATTTTTCAACATTCTAGTTAATCCGCGTAAGGCGCTTAGGTGGAAAGCCCGCAAGGGCGGAAGCCGCTGGGGACGCAGCGGCAAAAAAGCGAGCTTGTAAGCTCTTTTTGCCGCTTTGCGTCCCCACGGCTTGTGCCCGCGGACTTGTAACCGGGCGCCGACCCCGAGCGTAGCGAGGGGGCACGCCCTAATAAAAAATATAATTAACTACTTGATTATTTGAATGTTGTTGTACAAAAAATGGAGATATCGAAAATTAAAAAAATTCTAATTGACAGGTGGGTTTTGCAACCTTAACCTCTTTTTTTTCATGATAAATCAACATTTTCTCGCATTGCACATCCGTTAACCGTAAAATACCTATTTTCCCTTTAGACGGTAAGATTCTTTTTACTCTTTTAATGTCCCGAACAGTACTTTCGAGAGAACCCAATTGTTTCCAATATATTGAAAATTGAAACATATTGAAGCCGATTTGCAATATCTTTTTTCTGAATTGAAGATACTCTTTTTTATCTGCTTTGCTCTCGGTAGGTAAATCAAAAAATATAAAAATCCACATATCTTCACTCTATTTATAAACTAAAAAAGCTCTAACTGATATGAGGGAACATTACGCGAAACGGGTTTTCGGCAGTAGAGCAGTTCCATATCACCAAATTGCTTATCTGTCAACATTAAAATCCCAATATGACCTTTAGACGGCATTTTTCTTTTTACATATAAAATATGAGCGTTCATATTTTCCACACTGGAACAGTAACGTAAATATATTGAAAACTGGAACATCACAAACCCACGTTTAAGAAGAGCTTTTCGAAAATCGCTATAGATTTTTCTATCCTTTTTGGTCTCGGTAGGCAAATCAAATAGGACCATAATCCAAAAGGTTCTGTATGCGCTTATGAATGTCATTTTTACTATATACTTGCTCTTTTGCTCCGATAGAATCCTTACGCCAAAATCTACGCACTATTCTATAACAGGATAACTCAATTTTCGACTAATGCCCTTAAAACAATTAAAGAGAGAGGTCGTAGTTTCCGTTGTCGCATTCATCAAAGAAGTACATCTCTTATTGATTTTTACTTCTATAGTAGGAATCGATAGAAATTTTGCTTTCACTTCCTTATTCTCAATATTCATATCTTCTTCGTTATCAATCATTTCCACCACTAATTGGTCTACATACGGACGATACGGTTCCATGATATCGTCCGCTAAACAATAGGCGTTATAGCGATTATGGTGATGTATGCCTAATGTGGGCAATAAGCCGCCGCCAACAAGCGAACGTGCTACGATCGCACGTAGAATAGCATAACCGTAGTTGAGTAGATTATTTGGAGGAATTCCTTCACGATCGCGAACAAAATTGTCAATGGAGGGAAATAACATTTTCCAGTAGTAGACAGCGGCTCGGGATTCATGGTATTCGCTATCGCCACTTTTAACTTCCTTTGCCCATTTTAGCATATTATCGATTGGCACCTCTCTATATTGTTGAATAATTTTTGCTTGATTTAAAATTTTTGCTTGAACCGTTTGCTGCCAAAGTTGCTTTTTCAATGGTAACGTTGCATTCATCTGTATAGTAAAGCGTTCATTCTGTAACGTATTAACCGATAGAGGTAAGAATAGTCCCATTGGCATCCTTTTGTTATTACATGTTATCACGGCACAATTCTGTTCCAAAAGTTTATTTATCAAAGCGCTTGTAAAAGTAATACGCTGATTATCAATAACTATAACACCAATATCTTCTATGGGAATAGATTGAATATGGGCGTCTTTATATGCCTGCGGCAAAGAGTCATTTTTCTCTATTTCAGGGATTTTAATAATCAATTGCTCATTTTGCATTGAAAGATAAGCAGGATTTCCAAAATAGAGTGTACGTTTTATCATATTTTTGCAATTTACTCACATTTTAATATTCTCCCACCT
>DUOL01000235.1 GCA_012838875.1 Bacteroidales bacterium
AAAAAAGCGAGCTTGTAAGCTCTTTTTGCCGCCTTGCGTCCCCACGGCTTGTGCCCGCGGACTTGGAACCGAAGACCGACCCCGAGCGTAGCGAGGGGGCACGCCCTAAAAAAATTAAAATTATTTAACTACTTAATGCGCTGCTTTGTTATTTGAGGTTTTATAGGCACGATAAACCAGAAGTTTGCCTGCATACAGCATGACTGTAAAGGTATCGGCTAACGATTCGTTTAGGCTTCCTTCCCAGAAATAGATAAACTTTCTCTTAATAACAGGATATTTTAATCCTTGAAATGTTACCCTTGCTCCGCTAAAATTAAAAACGGAAACTTGTTGTCCGACAAATGAGTTAAAGGTTGTTTGAGAAAAAATAGGCGTAAAAATGCCGTAATTGGTGAAATAAGCCAGATTGATAGTCATTCCGTATGTAATTAACAAGCTCAAATTAGCCAATTCGTGGTCTTCGCGCTTTCCTGTTGCACCCAATACAGCTACCGAAAAGTGCTCATGCTCAATACAATAATGGATTGTCTTATGTAAATCCGAATAATCTATATCTTTATTTTCTATAAAAATATTTTCATATTTTTTCCTTTGCTCCGGAGTAATGGAATCGCCGTCTCCAATAATGATATTCGGCGTAAAGCCTAAGGTTTCCAGATGTCCTACTGCCCCATCGCAACAAATAATAAATTCAGCTTGTTTAAGGAGCGTTATAGCGGCGTGGTGCGTAGGCAATTCGCCATCTGCCACAATGACAACCGGATATTTCTTCAGTTCTTTCTCATAAAAAAACTCTTCCATTTTAAACTTAGTTAAGAATTATTTTTTTATTGAAAATTATAAATAAAATCACTCCGACTGTAACACAACTGTCGGCGACATTAAAAATGGCGGGAAAGAAATGTGTACCACCGAATAGTGGTAGCCAATCGGGCAACATAAAAAGATTAAAATCGAACATGTCCACAACTTTTCCAAAAAGTAGCGGGGCATAGCCTCCTTCGGGAGGGAAAAGAGTAGCTACCGAATAGTAGGTACTCTCACTAAAAATCAATCCGTAAAACAATGAATCGATGATATTTCCGAGTGCTCCTGCAATAATCAGGGAAAATACAACAACGCTTACTATATTCGCTTTGTTTCTTCTAATTAAGCGAACCAAATAATAGATGAGAAAGGCTGTCAAGAGGATACGTCCAACGGAGAGTAATACTTTTCCGATTTGATCACCAAAGGTGATTCCAAATGCCATTCCTTCATTTTCGATAAAACGAAGATGAAACCAATTGCCAAAAACGGGTAAAGATTCTCCCAACATAAAATGAGTCTTTACCCAAATTTTAAGAATTTGGTCGAAAAAGAGGAAAAATAGAATAATAATAAGAGAAAGGAGATATAGTTTCCTATTATTTGTCACGTTCACCTTTTTTTTCATTGATTTTAGCATCGAAACTGAGGGTTGCATGAGGTACGATAAGAAGTCTTTCCTTAGGTATTAGCTTGCCGGTAGCGCGACAAACGCCGTAAGTTTTATTTTCAATACGAACTAAAGCCGCTTCTAAATTTTTGATATATTTATCTAATCGGGAGGCTAAACGACTATTTTCTTCTTTTGATAGGACCTGATTCCCTTCTTCTAAAATCTTAAATGTAGGAGAGGTGTCCATTGTGTCGTTTCCACTATTGGTATAAGCCTCCATATAGACTAACATATCTTTTTTAGCTTGTGCTATTTTATTTTCTATCAATGTTTTAAACTCTTGTAATTCTTCGTCGGAATACCGTACTACATTATTTTCTGCCATGGTAATAAAATTTATAATACGTGATTAAGATTGCAAATATAATAAATTATTGATTAGTATTAATCACTTATTTATTTTTAATTTATTTTATCAATTTTACAACGACACTTTGATTTTTAGCATTGACGACACGTAGAATATAAGCCCCTGCCGAATAGTTGAAAGCGTTCTCAAAGCGATGAATTCCTGCGGGAAATGTTTTTATAAATTGGGTTAACAATTTCCCTTCTATAGTAAAAATCTGAAAGGTGAGATTTTCATCGACTGAGGCATTGAGAGTTATTTCAATTTTATCGCGTATCGGATTAACAACATTATCTATAAAGAACCCTGCACTATGTCGGTCATCAATAGAGCTGGGAATATCTGTTTTAATTTCAAAATCCATCACGATAGGCAAATGGTCGGAAATTTTATATAATGCCGTTATAATATTCGCAGGTTCCGAATTGTTAGCAGGGCTTATAACACTTTCATTAAAGCGTCTCCCGTCTTGTCCTAACGTTCTGTATGATTCATTGATAGATTTCACCCCTTTTTCGCCGGTATAGACGTAGGGAGAAACCAAGATAAAATCGAATCTATCGTCGAAGCCGCCGCCGCTAAAGCAAGCATCTTCATATCCCGAACGTGTAGATTGAGTATGATACAGCGAATACGTCTCATTTTCGTGCCAATATCCGAGTTGATTAATGGGGTCATAAAATCGGAAGTTCGGATTAGGCCAATAGAGAACATTGGCAATTCCGCTGTCAACCGCCGCATAGCTATTGAAATCGCCCGAACAAACGTAATTATCTTTTCCTAAGCCTTCGAGTCTGTTCATCAGTGACAAGGTTTGCTGGTAACGAGTTGTCTCATTCCCATCATAGCTACCGGATTTAAGATGACAAACAATAAAAGTTATAAAAATCGTATCCCCTTGCACTAAATCGGGGGAATTAAAATAAAACTTAAAAGCATTAATATTTATAACGGATGTAGGGACATAAAAGGCATTATAGTAGGTTAACTTTCGAGTGTCATAAAAAATACGATTTCCAATAGTAGACCAAGAGTTAACGGGGCGAATCGTTGCATAATAAGAAATACCATTTTGATTTAGAACATTATTTAATAACCGATTAGCCCATTCTTCCTCTTTTCCGATTTCATTAACGCAAAAAACGTCCGGTTTAACATACTGAATAAGCTGTTTAAGATAGTAATCCTTTAAATCAAGATTATTAGTTGTGGCGTCGCAGTCCGTATAATCGGCATGATAGGTGTAATACAACAAATTGTATTGCATCAGACGAATCGTACCTGCAAAAACTTGACTGTAATTATTAAAAAAGAGAACGAAAAGAGAGTAGAGAACAATTTTTTTCATGGAGATAAAATTTTAAAAACCTAAGCTCGGCATCCATTTTTCTACATCAATAAGACCAAAAAATTGGAGTATTACTATAAAAATAAGAAAAATCATAATGTAACGCACAAAACGTGCTCCTTTACGTACAGCAAAATAGACTGCTAATTGAGCACCTATTACATTTCCTATGGCATGAATTAACCCGTAGGTCCAATTTACATTACCTTCCTTAGCATAAATGAGCAGGGATACGGGAACATATATAAGTACTAATAAATTTTTCATAGCATTAGCACGTATTAAGTCATAACCGAGCCATAAAACGAGAGCGGCAAGAAAAAAGTATCCTATACCCACGTGAATAAAACCTCCGTATATTCCGATAAAGAAGAAAAGAATGTGCATTGCGGGAGTAACACTCTGCCTCACTAAATTTTCTTTTTCTTTTAACCAGCGACCGGGTTGGAAAATAAGAGATATAGCAAAAAAAATGGCTATAACGCCGAAGATATACTTAAAAAAATCATTAGAAATATGGTTGCCGATGATGGCTCCTATGACCGTTCCTAAAACAACGGGAATCGCTAATTTGAAAGATTTTTTCCAATCTATCAATTTTTTACGATGAAAATTAATGACAGCTGTTATATTCTGCGCAATGATAGCAACGCGGTTTGTGCCGTTGGCAACAATGGGAGGTAATCCCAATAACATCAAAACCGAAAGTGAAATAATTGTCCCACCGCCTGCAATGGTATTAATAAATCCAACGATTAATCCTGAAGTTATCAAGATGATAATATGAACCCAGGTAAGATCCACCTATTGATTAGATTAATTTTCTTGTGATTCAACGAGTTGTTTATCTATAAAAATTCGTCCGCACGCTTCGCAAACGATAATTTTTTTATGTAAACGTATATCCAATTGACGTTGAGGAGGTATCGTACTAAAACAACCTCCGCAAGCATCTCTTTCTATTTGCACAATAGCAAGCCCGTTACGTGCATTTTTACGAATGCGTTCAAAAGCTATGAGTAAACGCTGGTCAACGAGCAATTTATGTTTTTCGGCTTCTTCAATCAACTCTTTTTCTTCGATTTCCGTCTCTTCAATAATAACATTCAACTCTCTCTTTTTAACCTCTAAAATCTCAGAAAGTTCTTTTAATTTTTCATCAACGAGATTGATGTCAGTTGTTTTTCCCTCTATTTCTGCTACATATTTACCTTTATTCTTCTCTGCTAATTGTATTTCAAGTTTTTGATATTCGATTTCCTTATTCAGAGAATCATATTCACGATTATTACGAACATTATTAATCTGTTCTTCGTATCTCTTAATAAGCGCCAAAGCATCTTTCATTTTTGTCTCTTCGCCCACTACCTTTCTTCTAAACTCTTCAATTTCGTCTTTATATTTTGCAATTCGGGTTGTCTTTCCTTCGCAAGCATCTTCAAGATCACGTACCTCTTCGGGCAGTTCCCCCCGTAAAATACGTATCTTATCTATCTTAGAATAAATTTGTTGTAAGTGATAAAGGGATAATAATTTTTGTGCAATGCTACGCTCTTCCAAAATCTCCTCGCTAACTGCGGCATCTTCAGTTGTTGAAGTTGTATCAGTAGGTTCAACGTTTTCACTTACATTATTGGTTACTTTTTCTTCAGAAATAGGGGAATCTTTTTCAATTTTCTTCTTCGCCATATCAATATATTTTATTAACAATCAAGATATTAAACTAAATTTATACCGGACTTTTCTCCTTCAAAAATAGTGGTTGCAAAATTACTAAATTTTTCTTTTACTTTATTGTATATTATTTCTTTTATAAAACATTCTCCTTCATAATGTCCAATATCTGCAATAATCATCTGATTATCAACGGATAAAAAGTCGTGATATTTAATATCACCGGTAATGAAAATATCTGCTCCGTAGGCTAATGCCTGCGGAATAAGACCGCTCCCCCCGCCGCCGCAAACCGCCACTTTTTCAATAGTTCTGTTCAGGTCACCCGCAACACGAAAATGGTCGATTTGTAATTTTTGTTTTATGTATTGGAAAAAATCCTCAGCACTCATCGGCTGTTTCAGTTTCCCAACCTTTCCCAATCCAATATTTTGCATCTGATTTTCTAAGGAGAAGATATCGAACGCCGGCTCTTCATACGGATGATAACGATATAAAGTTTGAATCACCTTTGATTGAATCGCTGTCGGAAAAATCATTTCTACTTTAACCTCATCAACGACTTCCGTTATATCAAGCTCTCCGATGTACGGTTTAGCCGAATCTGTGGGCAGAAACGTTCCTTCTCCCGTACTTTTAAAACTACAATTTTTGTAATTTCCAATAGTGCCACAACCGACAGCAAAAAGGGCGTCCATAATTGGAATTTCTTGCTCTTTCGGAGCAAAAAATATCAATTTCCGCATAAAAGGAGCTTTTGGAGCTAACACTTTCACATCTTGCAATTCCAATTTTTCGGCAAATAATGAATTTCCGCCCCCAATTCCGCTGTCTATGTTGGTGTGCATAGAATAAAGCACAATCCCCTTTTCGATAGCTTTAAATATAAGTCGCCCCACCACATTTACAGGTTCAATTTTTCGTAACGGTTTAAAAATTAACGGATGGTGAGAAATTACCAAATTCGCCTTTTTATTTATGGCCTCCTCAAGCGCTTTTTCGCTAAAATTGAAACAGACTAAAACGCCTGTAATTTCCTTATTAATATCTCCGCATTGAACACCGCAATTATCATAATCTTCCTGCCAATAGAGCGGGAATTTTTTCTCTAAATAGTCGATAACTTCTTTAATTTTCATCTTATAAATTTTTATTTTAACTAGCTTTAATTCTATATAACTTCCAAAGGTACAAAGATAGGTAATTTTAAGATTAACTTTTTTTACTATTTTTGCAACTCAAAAAACCTCAATACAATGGGAATAACAATGCAAGTTTTAGGTTTACTGTTAAGCCTATCTATTTTAGTTCTAGTACACGAATTAGGGCACTATTTTTTCGCTAGAATTTTCAAAACACGAGTGGAGAAATTCTACCTTTTCTTCAACCCGTGGTTTTCAATTATGCGTGCAAAAAAGATAGAGGGAAAGTGGAATTTTAGTTTTTTCTCCTCTACTTCGCCCGAACACTGGAAAGACCATCCGGAAACTACAGAATGGGGCATTGGTTGGTTGCCGTTGGGTGGCTATTGTTCCATCGCAGGAATGGTTGATGAGACTAAAGGAGAAAAAGATTTATCTGCGGAGCCGCAAGAGTGGGAATTTCGTTCAAAACCTGCTTGGCAACGCTTTTTCATCATTATTGGCGGCGTACTCGTTAACTTCATTATTGCCCTCGTTCTCTATTCCGTTATCCTTTTCAAATGGGGAGAAGAGTACATACCTCTCGAAAATGCTCGCTACGGATTGCAATTTTCTGAAGTTGCTCTGAAAACAGGATTTGAAAATGGTGATAAAATTATTGATATTGACGGAGAAAAGCCCGAAACAATAGGTGATTTTGTAACGGGTTTGATGATTGATGACGTACAAAAAACGTCTGTTCTTCGCGGGGACGACACACTCACCGTGTACATTCCGAGCGATTTCGGCAAGCAAGTGTTAGCCAACCCTAAAAAAGGTGTCTGTCAATATGTTTTTCCCTTTGTTATCGACAGCATAATCCCTAATATGCCCGCAGCCATGGCTCAATTGCAAAAAGGCGATAGTTTAGTGGCTATTAACGACTCCTCCCTATTCTCTTTTTACGATTTCCAATCTCTTTTTAATGAGCATAAAAATGAGACTATTACGCTCTCCTATTATAGACAAAATGAATTGCTACACAGTCAAATACTCCTTAATGAAGAAGGAAAAATCGGCGTTTATCCGGCTCATTACCTCCATTTTCTAAAAACTAAAAAGAATGAATATGGTTTCTTTACCTCCATTCCCAAAGGTATCTCCTTAGGGTTTAACACTTTAGGAGTATACGTAAAGCAATTTAAACTTGTTTTTTCTAAAGAAGGAGCAACACAGTTGGGAGGTTTCGGAACCATTGGCAGTATTTTCCCGAAAACTTGGAATTGGCAACAATTTTGGTCAATGACCGCCCTCTTGTCAATCATCTTAGCATTTATGAACTTCCTTCCTATTCCCGCTTTAGACGGCGGATATATTCTTTTTATTCTTGTTGAAATGATAACACGAAGGAAACCGAGTGATAAATTTGTAGGTTATGCCAATATGGTTGGATTTACCTTATTGATTGCTCTTGTTTTATATGCTAACGGAATGGATATCATTAGAGCCCTTGGGTTTTAAAAATTATATACTAAATATCATTTTTAAAAGTCAACTATGTTACAGATAAAAACTTTTATTTTCAATTTTATTAATGTTAACACTTATCTTCTCTACGATGAGACAAAAGAGGCGGTGATTATCGATGCCGGCAATGTTACACCGGCAGAAAATGAAGAGTTGAAAAATTTTGTAGAAAAAGAAAAATTGAACGTAAAGTACATAATCAGTACTCACCCGCATATTGACCATGTTCTGGGCAATGACTATTGTAGAAATCAATTTGGGGCTAAACTGCTAATGCACAAAGCCGGACTTTCAATCTATGATGAATCTTATGCTTACTGCATTGCTTTTGGCTTTAATCCGGGACAATTTCCGCCTGCTGACCAATATATTCAAGAAAAAGATATTATCTCTTTCGGCAAGCAGCATCTCGAAGTTATTGAAACACCCGGACATGCAGACGGAAGTGTCTGTCTCATTAATCACCGAGAAAATCTTATATTTGTCGGTGATGTTTTATTTGAAGGCAGTATCGGCAGGACGGACTTACCCACAGGGAATTACGATTTATTAATCTCAAGTATAAAAAACAAAATAATCCCGCTTCCCGATGATATGATTGTTTATAGCGGACATGGCGATACAACGACAATTGGCAACGAGAAAACGAATAACCCCTATTTATAAAAAAGTATGGTAGTAACAAATATGGAAGAAGGCTTTGAACGCCGCGATTTATACAATAAGGAAAATATTAATACCCTAACAGAAGCTTACGAGCAAATTTTGTCAGTTACGTTAGAAGATGTAACCCGCGAAGGATTGAAAAATACACCTATCCGTGCGGCAAAAGCGTTTCAATTTCTTATTCACGGCTACAATATCAATCCTGAAGAAATATTACGAAGTGCTTTATTTGAAGAAGATTACAAGCAAATTGTAGTAGTAAAAGATATCGAAATATACTCTTTATGCGAGCATCATCTGCTCCCTTTTTTCGGCAAGGCACATATCGGCTATATTCCGAACGGCAAGATTGTGGGATTGAGTAAAATTCCACGTATTGTCGACGCTTTTGCTCGCCGAGTGCAGCTACAAGAACGACTAACTTCGCAAATTAAGGATTGTTTACAAAATGTGTTAAATCCGTTGGGAGTGGCTGTTGTCATTGAAGCGCAGCACCTTTGCATGTCCATGCGTGGTGTACAAAAGCAGAATGCGATGATGACCACTTCCGAGTTCACGGGGGCATTTCTCAAAAACACAAACACGCGTCAGGAATTTATGCACCTAATTAGTGCAGATTTGCACTAAAATTATCATTAGGAGCGTCTGAGTAGTCCCGGCGGGATTCAAACCCACGACCTTCAGAACCGGAATCTGACGTTCTATTCAGCTGAACTACGGGACCAAAAAATTGCGTGGCAAAACTACAAAAAATAGCCATATCTATTTACAAATTACGAATTAGGAATTAAAAATTCCGAAATTCGATAGATTCATAATCATTTTCAGTTTATAATTTATGATTTTTATTAGGGCGTGCCCCCTCGCTACGCTCGGGGTCGGTCTCCGCCTCCAAGTCCGCAGGAAGGAGCTATGAATAGCATAGTCGAAAAAGGAGCTTCTAAAGGCGCTCTTTTTCTCCTTGCTCT